>CAJOPM010000113.1 GCA_905236225.1 uncultured Eubacterium sp. | reverse complement strand
GGAATGCTAAGCATTCCGTCGCAATCTCCGACTGAGATAAACGCTCCGCTTTTGATGCGCTTAAGATTTGCATATGAAATATGTCAGTTCCGCTGACGCAAAGAAAGCGCCAAGTCTCGCGAGCGAGACTTGAAATAAGTAAATGGTTGTAAAGATTATTATGAAAAGATCAGAATTATTAGCTCCTGCAGGATCATACGAAACATTATTAGGTGTGATTAAAGCGGGGGCTGATGCAATATATATTGCAGGAAGAGAATTTGGTGCAAGAGCTTATGCACAAAACTTCGATACCCCTCAACTTTTAAGAGCTCTAGACTATGCTCATATACATGATAAAAAAATATATCTTACCGTTAATACACTTCTTAAGTCTGATGAGATAGCAAGCAGGCTGTATGATTATTTACTTCCGTTTTATGAATCAGGGCTTGATGGTATTTTGATTCAGGATTTGGGAGTGTTTTCTTTTGTTAAAAAATATTTTCCTGATTTAGATATTCATATCAGCACACAGATGACGGCAAATTCATCATACAGTGTTAATTATTTCCAAAAATTAGGCGCTAAAAGGGTAGTTTTATCCAGAGAGTTATCAATTGACGATATAGCAACAATCTCTCAGAAAACCGATATCGAGATAGAAGCATTTGTACATGGCGCATTATGCTATTGTTATTCCGGCAAATGTCTATATAGCAGTCTGATAGGTCAAAGGAGCGGCAACAGAGGACGGTGTGCGCAGCCCTGCAGATTGCCGTATAGTTTTAACGGCTACAATAATAAATATTTACTCAGTTTAAAGGATTTATGCGGCATTGACCTGCTCATTGATATGCTTAATGCGAATGTTTACTCTTTTAAAATTGAAGGCAGGATGAAGCAAGGCGATTACGCTGCAAATGTTGTAAGCTTATATAGAAAGTATCTGGATATGGCGATGGAAGATCCTGATAATTATCATGTATCGGATAAGGATAGAAGAATGCTTTTTGAATTGGGCAACAGATCTGGTTTTACCAGTGGATATTTGACCAATAGCATAGGGAAGGATATGATTAGCGTAAAGTCACCTTCCCTGCAAAGAAGTATTAAAGATTCTGATATTAGGTTTACAGAAGATAAATTGCCTATAGATATTTCCGTAACGTTAAAGAACCATAAAGAGGCATATATGACGGTTTCTATAGATGCGAAGGGGATAAAACATACTGTTTACGGTGACCTTGTAACAAAAGCTAATAATCGCCCATTAACTAAATCTGATGTAGAATCTAAGATTTTGGCATTAGGAGATAGTCTTTTTAGTTGTAATAATTTTGATATAGAAATGGATGAGGATATATTTTATCCGGCAAAGGCGCTTAAGACATTAAGAAGAACAGCTATAAGTGAGCTTTGTAGCCTGATTTTGAATAATAATTTCAAAAAGGCGACAATACAAAATGACAATATAAACTGTAAATCGCGAGAATTAACACCAATAATTAAGCCTTGCTTATCTGTTTTAGTATCTAATATCAAACAATTAAAAATATGCGAGAATGTCTCATTTATAGACAGAATGTATTTATCACCTTGTCTATGGTACGAAGCATATAATAGCGCAGATAACGATGTTTTTGATATTATTAATAACACGGAAAAATTAATTTACTATGTGCTTCCGGATATTATAGACGAAAAGACAGCTGAAAAGTTAAAAAATGTTATTTTGTCTTATGATAACTTACCTTTGTCGAGATTTATGGCAACATCATATGATGGGCTTGGATTGCTCGATGAGCTGGGTATTATAAGAACAAACATTTTCTTGGATAATGGTATATATGCATTTAATGATAATTCGCAAAAGACTATTAAGGATATGGGGTATGAAGGCTTTACTTATTCTTATGAAAACAATTATCAAGAGATAAGAGCGTTTGATTTTAAGGGCGAGATGATTATTTATGGAAATATTCCGCTTATGCAGACAAAAGGATGCATTAAGAGAAATTATAAGTCTTGCAATAAAAAAAGCGAGTATATATCTTTTAAAGACAGAAAAGATGAAAGCATTCTATCATACTCTAATTGCGACTTTTGTTATAATACAATTTATAATTTTTTGCCTCTTTTTTTGATGCATCAAAGTTTTGAAATAAAAAAATTGAACTGCACTGGTTATAGAATTGTATTTACTAATGAGGATTATGAGCAGATTGATAGTATATTAAATGCTTATAAGGATGCATTTGTTCTCGGACAGAAGATAAATCCGGACAAATATATTGATAAATTTACTAAAGGACATTTTAAGCGCGGCGTGGAGTAATTATGTTACATATTTTTACAGAACTTTCCAAATACATTTTAATTATTATGATAGCAATATATACATTTCAGTGTTTTTCAGTGTTTGGAAAGAAAAAAGATGAAGAAAAAGTTGCTAAAATATATAAAAGACAGATGATAGTAGTATTTATGATTCATCTGATCTGTAATATTCTCATTATAATGAATGAGAAAAAAATGGTATATTTTTTCTTTTATTTAGGTCAGTTTATACTTTTGGTTGTAATATTTACAACATATAGAAAAATATATGAAACAGCATCCAATCTTATTGTCAATAATATGTGTATGTTGCTCTCGATTGGTTTTGTAATGCTGACACGGCTTGATTTTAATTCGGCATTTAAGCAGTTCGCGATAGCTGTAGTAGGAGTTATGATTACACTATTAATCCCACTGATAGTGCATAAAATACATATTTTTAAGCGATTAAGCTGGGTGTATGCTGCTATTGGCATAGCGCTTCTAGGCGTTGTGGCGATTGCAGGAGACGTATCGTACGGTGCTAAGCTGTCAATTTCGTTTGGTGGAATATCACTACAACCTTCTGAATTTATTAAAATATTATTTGTTATATTTGTAGCGTCTATGTTATATAAATCAACCGAAAAACAACAGATAATTAAGACGGTTGTTGTTGCACTGCTTCATATCGGAATGCTGGTAATGTCTAAAGATTTAGGCGCGGCGCTGATATATTTTGTAGCATATGTTGTAATGGTTTATGCGGCGACAAGAGAACCTAAATATATTTTAGCAGGAGCAGGACTTGGCGCAGTAGCTTCGGTTTTTGGATATTTTGCCTTTTCACATGTTAAGGTTCGTGTTATGGCGTGGAAGGATCCGTTAAGTGTATATTCCAGTTCCGGTTATCAGGTTTCAAATTCATTGTTTGCAATCGGCAGTGGGGGATGGATTGGTCTGGGCCTTTATTGTGGTATGCCGGACAGTATTCCTGTTGTTAAACAGGACTTTATCTTTGCGGCTATATCAGAAGAGCTGGGCGGTATATTTGCTTTATGTGTGATACTGATATGTGCGAGTTGTTTCTTGATGTTTATGAATATTTCAATGCAAATAAGAGATCCGTTTTATAAATTAATAGCACTGGGGCTAGGAACGATTTATGCAACACAGGTTATTCTTACTATTGGGGGAGTAACAAAGTTTATTCCGTCAACAGGAGTAACACTTCCGCTTGTTAGTTATGGAGGCAGTTCGCTCTTAAGCACATTGATTATTTTTGCTATAATACAAGGTCTGTATATATTAAGGCGTGATGAAGGAGCTAATAATGAGAAAAAGGCAATCAGACGAAGAAATGATGTCGAAGAATCTAGGAAGAGACGTAAAATCAATAAGAGAAGACGAGATGGAGAGTTCGACACTGAAGAGACGTTCGAGGACCTTGACTAATTCTAAAAGAAATCGTCAGTATGGTGTTATAACTTATTTATTTGTAGCTATATTTTTGGCGCTTATAGTGTATTTTGCTTATTTTATGATTTTTAAGAGCTCGGATTATATTAATTCATCTTATAATCCGAGGTTGGATTCGTTTTCCGAGACTATAGTAAGGGGGAGTATATTATCATCTGATGGTGAAGTTTTAGCGCAAACTATAGTTGATAGTGATAATAATGAAACGAGAGAATATCCTTATGACGAGATTTTTGCTCATGTTGTCGGATATGACAGTAATGGAAAGTCCGGATTAGAGCTATCGCGGAATTCCTATTTATTGCAGTCGCATGCTTTCTTTATTGAGAAAATTATAAATAATATAAAAAATGAAAAAAACATTGGAGACAATGTGGTTACCACGCTTAATGTATCGGTCCAAAAAGCAGCATATGAAGCATTGGGAAATTATGATGGTGCAGTGGTGGCAATTAAACCTTCAACCGGTGAAGTAGTTGCTATGGTTTCAAAACCGGATTATGATCCTAATAATATATCTGATATATGGGATGAGCTTACGTCGGAAGATTCTGATAGTTCGGCTCTTCTTAATAGAGCAACGCAGGGATTATATCCGCCGGGATCCACTTTTAAAGTTATAACTACTCTTGAGTATTTAAAGGAAAATAATAATTCTATTAAAGATTATTCGTATAATTGCAGCGGTAGTATTACAAGAGGCGATACTACAATTAATTGTTATAAGGGCGAAGTACATGGAATGCAAAATTTAAAAGAGTCATTTGCTGATTCGTGCAATACTTCGTATGCCAATATTGGATTGGGGTTAGATATAAAAAGTTATATTTCTTTATGTAACAGTATGCTGTTTAATAAAAAAATTAAATTTGAGCTAACAACAAAAGCATCAGAATTTGATTTGGATACCTCTGATTCGGAAGGCATGATTATGCAGACGGCGATTGGGCAGGGCGAAACGTTGGTATCACCGCTGCATATGGCGCTTTTAGCAGCTGGCGTTGATAATGGCGGTGTTGTAATGCAGCCGTATTTAGTGGATAGAATAGAAAATTATCAACAAACTACAATCGAAAGCTTTGATAGTGATGAATATGCAACGCTAATGGATGAAAAAGAGGCAAAAATCTTAAAGAAGTTTATGCGTTATGCAGTAACAAATGGTACAGCATCAGCACTTTCTTCTAATTCATATAAGGCATACGGCAAGACCGGAACGGCGGAATTTAACAGCAATAAAGACTCGCATGCATGGTTTATTGGTTTTGCATCAAAAGAAGGATATGAAGATCTTGCAATTGCTGTAATTGTTGAGGATACCGGAGCCGGAAGCAAATATGCAGTTCCTGTTGCTGACAAGGTATTTGACGCATATTTTAAATAAGAGGTTATTATGAATAAAATCAAGACTTTTATAGTAGTAATTTTTCAATGTTTGATATATGAGTTTGTTTTATCTGTTTCATATGAAGCTATAATTGCTAAATTTACAGATAAAGATAAGATGTACAATCTATCGGCAGCAATAAGTGCAGCAATCGTTCTTATAATTTTGATTTTTTTTAGGCGCCAAGCTAATAAGAAACAAACAGATAAAGATATGACAAAAAAAGGCGGACAAATATGTCTGCTTTTTTTTGAAACAATACTGTTATTATTGCTGTTATCAAATATATTAAATATATCACCTATTATAAACAGATCAGATACATTTAATGAATATTTAAATGTTCTTAAATCTTCACCTGTTATATTTTTGCTGTTGAATACAGTGGTTATGTCTCCTCTTATAGAAGAAATTATGTTTCGCGGGATAGCACTTGAACAACTAAAAGGCGAGTTTAAGGACGTGACAGCTGTAATAATTTCTGCATTATTATTTGGCATTGTACATCAAAATATAGTGCAATTTATTTATGCGTTTGTAGGAGGAGTGTTATTTGGTGTTATTTATTTGCTTAGTAATAGTCTTTTATGTACATATATTCTTCATGCATTAGTAAATTTGATTACAGTTGTAAGAACTTATAACAATATAATATATACATGGGAGAGTAATAAAAATAATTTTTATATAGAAACGATAGTGATTGCAATAATAAGTATAGTATTAGCTGCTATTGCATTAAGAAAGATGACAATAAATAAAGTAATCAGACAATAATAGATAATAGTATAAATAGTCGTATTATCAGACAACTCAACGCAAAAAGTAGTTTACAAAAATTAATAATTAGAGTAAACTATGTATTGCGTTGATTTTTTGTTTATGAAAGGAAATGATATGGCTAATACTATTAATTCCAAAGAAAAAATGGGGCTTTATGATCCGTCTTTTGAACATGATAACTGCGGTATAGGTGCGGTAGTTAACATAAAGGGAATAAAGACTCACAGTACAGTTGAGAATGCTCTTAAGATTGTTGAAAATCTTGAACACAGAGCAGGTAAGGATGCAGAGGGTAAAACCGGAGACGGTGTAGGTATTCTTCTGCAGATTTCACATAAGTTTTTTTCTAAAATTGCCTGTCAACTTAATATTAATATAGGCAATGAGAGAGACTATGGTGTGGGCATGATATTCTTCCCGCAAGATGAATTCCGTCTAAATCAAGCAAAAAAGATGTTTGAAATAATTATAGAAAAAGAAGGGATGGAATTTATAGGTTGGAGAGAGGTACCCACTAATCCTAAAATTCTAGGACACAAAGCACTTGATTGTATGCCGCATATAATGCAGGCATTCGTAAAAAGGCCTGATGATGTATCTCAAGGGCTTGATTTTGATAGAAAGCTATATATAGCCAGACGCATATTTGAACAAAGTAATGAAGATACCTATGTGGTTTCTCTTTCAAGCAGAACCATTGTATACAAGGGGATGTTTTTGGTTGATCAGCTTAGATCATTTTTTGAAGATCTAAAAGATCCTGATTATGAGTCGGCAATTGCCACAGTACATTCCCGTTTTTCAACAAATACCAATCCAAGTTGGGAAAGAGCACATCCAAATAGATTAATTGTTCATAATGGAGAAATTAATACTATTAAGGGTAATGCCGACAGAATGTTGGCTCGTGAAGAAAACATGGAATCTGAGCATCTTAAAGACGATTTGCTTAAAGTGCTTCCGGTTGTTAACAGGGAAGGCTCGGATTCTGCTATGCTTGATAATACAATTGAATTTTTAATGATGAGTGGTATGTCGCTTCCGCTTGCAGTTATGATTCTTATTCCGGAACCATGGGCTAATAACTATGTTATGTCGCAAAATAAGAGGGATTTTTATCAGTATTATGCAACAATGATGGAGCCTTGGGATGGACCGGCATCTATACTGTTTTCAGATGGCGATGTAATGGGGGCTGTACTTGACAGAAATGGTCTAAGACCGTCCAGATATTATATTACTGATGATGATGATTTGATTTTGTCATCAGAAGTAGGCGTTCTTGATATCGATCCTACTAAGATTGTTGTTAAAGAAAGACTGCGTCCGGGTAAGATGCTTCTTGTAGATACTATTGCAGGTAAGCTTATAGGAGATGACGAGTTAAAAGAATCTTATGCAAACAGGCAGCCATATGGACAATGGCTTGACAGATATCTTATAGAGCTTAAAGATTTAAAAATACCTAACAAGCGAGTACTTAGCTTTAGTGATGATGAAAGAGCACGTATGCAAAAGGCATTCGGCTATACATATGAATCGGTTAAGACAAGTATATTAAATATGGCAAAAAACGGAGCGGAAGGCACGGCAGCGATGGGAATAGATACACCTCTTTCTGTGCTAGACAGTCATACTCAGCCATTATTTAATTTCTTTAAACAAAGATTTGCACAGGTTACAAATCCTCCGATTGATTCAATCAGAGAAAAAATTGTAACCTCTACAAGTGTTTATATAGGAAAAGAAGGAGACATATTAGAGGAAGCTCCTGAAAACTGCAGAACATTAAAGGTTAAAAATCCTATTCTTACCAATACGGATATTATGAAAATCCGTGCAATGAATAAGGAAGGATTTAAAGTCGTAGATATACCTATTGTATATTACAAAAATACTAGCTTAGAGAAGGCAATTGACAGAGTTTTCTTTGAAGCAGACAGGGCGTATAGAGAAGGCGCTAATATTCTTATTTTGTCAGATAGGGGTGTTGATGAGAATCACGTTCCGATTCCTTCACTATTAGCAGTTTCTGCTCTTCAGCAATATTTAGTGCGTACAAAAAAGAGAACATCACTTGCACTAATACTTGAAAGCGGCGAACCAAGAGAAGTTCATCATTTTGCAACTCTTCTCGGATATGGAGCAAGTGCGATAAATCCGTACCTTGCACAGGAAACGGTAAAGCAGCTTATTGATGACAATATGCTTGATAAGGATTATTATGCAGCTGTCAATGATTACAACGAAGCTGTTATATCAGGAATTGTAAAGATAGCATCTAAAATGGGTATTTCGACCATACAGTCCTATAGTGGATCTAAGATTTTTGAGGCTGTGGGAATAGATGAGTCTGTAATAGAAAAATATTTTACAGGAACAGTCAGCAGAATAGGCGGAATTACTCTTAAAGAAATCGAGGCCAATGTAAATAAACAACATGCCGGAGCATATGATCCTTTAGGTCTTGAAGTAGATACTACATTAAATTCTGTCGGAAGACATAAGATGAGAAGCGGAAAAGAAGAACATCTTTATAATCCACAGACAATACATCTTTTGCAACAAGCTACAAAAAGAGGCGATTACAATCTGTTTAAACAATATTCGGCTCTTATTACGGATGAAGATAAGGCTATGAATATTAGAGGCCTTATGGAATTTAAATATCCTAAAGTCGGCGTTCCGATTGACGAAGTTGAAAGTGTAGAAAATATCGTTACCAGATTTAAAACCGGAGCTATGTCCTATGGTTCGATTTCACAGGAAGCGCATGAGACACTTGCTATTGCAATGAATAATCTAAAGGGTAAATCCAATTCCGGTGAAGGCGGTGAAGAAATTTCACGTCTTAGCATAGGACGCGACGGACTTAACAGATGTTCGGCAATTAAGCAGGTCGCATCGGGCCGTTTTGGCGTTACAAGTCGTTATCTGGTTAGTGCTAAAGAAATACAAATAAAAATGGCGCAGGGGGCTAAGCCGGGTGAAGGCGGACATCTTCCGGGTAAGAAGGTGTATCCCTGGATTGCATCGACAAGATTATCTACTCCGGGAGTTGCGCTTATTTCTCCGCCACCTCACCATGATATATATTCTATAGAAGATTTAGAGCAGCTTATATATGATCTTAAGAATGCAAACAGAGATGCCAGAATATCGGTTAAGCTTGTTTCAGAGGCAGGAGTTGGAACAATTGCAGCCGGTGTTGCAAAAGCCGGCGCACAGGTGGTTCTTATATCCGGATACGATGGAGGTACCGGTGCGGCTCCTAGAAGTTCTATACATAATGCGGGATTACCATGGGAGCTTGGACTTGCGGAAACGCATCAAACACTTCTTATGAACGGACTTAGGAATAAAGTTCGTATTGAAACCGATGGAAAACTTATGACAGGTCGAGACGTTGCCATTGCTGCACTTCTTGGTGCTGAAGAGTTTGGATTTGCGACTGCTCCGCTTGTAACATTAGGTTGCGTAATGATGAGAGTATGTAACCTTGATACCTGTCCGGTTGGTGTTGCTACGCAAAATCCTGAGCTTAGAAAACGTTTCAAGGGTAAACCTGAATACGTTGAGAACTTCATGCGTTTTGTAGCCGAAGAGTTAAGAGAATATATGGCAAAGCTTGGCTTTAGAACCATAGATGAAATGGTCGGAAGGTCAGATATGCTTACTAAGAAAGATAATCTGACTGGAGATAAGCAAAAAATAGATCTTTCCCAAATATTAGATAATCCATTTGCCAAGAAAGGTGAAAATGTAATATTTGACGCTAAGATGGCATATGACTTCAAACTCGAGCAAAAAAAGGATATGACTATCCTTATGAAAGAGCTTCTTAAAGCCCTTGAAAAGGGACAAAAGAAGAGCATTGACGTAGAAGTTAGCAATATTGACAGATCTTTTGGTACTATTTTTGGTTCTGAAATAACAAAAAGGTATGAAGAAGGTCTTGAAGAAGACACATTTATTGTAAAGTGCAACGGAGCCGGCGGTCAGAGTTTTGGAGCATTTATTCCTAAAGGACTTACGCTTGAACTTGTAGGTGACAGTAATGATTATTTTGGTAAAGGACTTTCAGGTGGAAAGCTGATAGTTTATCCGCCTACAGGCATTAAATACAAAGAAGATGAAAATATTATCATTGGAAATGTCGCTTTATATGGTGCAACCAGCGGTAAAGCCTTTATAAATGGTGTTGCAGGCGAGCGCTTCTGCGTAAGAAACTCAGGCGCAATAGCTGTAGTTGAAGGCGTAGGAGATCATGGCTGCGAATATATGACCGGAGGTAGAGTAGTTATTTTAGGAAGAACAGGCAAAAATTTTGCTGCCGGAATGAGCGGTGGTATTGCTTATGTTCTTGATGAGGATTCGAGTCTTTACAGAAGAACAAATAAAGAAATGGTATTTACATCTGAAATTACAAATAAATACGATGTTCAAGAGCTAAAAGAAATCATAATGGAACATGTTGCACTTACTAATTCTTCTAAGGGCAAGGAAATTTTAGATAACTTCAGTGAATATTTGCCTAAATTTAAAAAGGTTGTTCCGTATGATTATAATCGTATGATGAATGCAATTGTTCAAATGGAAGAAAAAGGCCTTAGCGCAAAACAAGCACAAATTGAGGCATTTTATGCCATTACACAATCGGTATAGAGGAGGGGTTGAATAATGGGAAAGCCAACAGGATTTTTAGAATATGAAAGAGAAACTGCGGCTGAAATTCAGCCACTCGAACGAATTAAAAACTATAATGAGTTTCACATACCGTTAAGCAAAGAAAAGCAGCAAAAGCAAGGAGCCAGGTGTATGGCATGCGGAGTTCCATTTTGCCAGTCAGGTATGACACTTATGGGAATGACAAGCGGATGCCCGCTTCATAATTTGGTTCCCGAATTCAATGATTTGGTATATATGGGAAGTTACAAAGAGGCTTATCTAAGACTTAGAAAAACCAATAATTTCCCGGAATTTACGTCAAGAGTTTGTCCTGCACTTTGTGAAGCGGCATGTACGTGTGGACTTAATCAAGATCCGGTTTCAGTTAAAGAAAATGAATTTGCTATTATAGAAAATGCCTATGAAGAAGGCTATGCAACCATAAATCGACCGCAAATACGTACAGGAAAAAAAGTGGCGATAGTAGGATCAGGACCTGCAGGTTTGGCTGCAGCAGACCAGCTTAATCACAGAGGTCATTTAGTAACTGTATTTGAAAGAGATGATCGCGTCGGAGGCCTTTTGATGTATGGTATTCCAAATATGAAGCTTGAAAAGCGCATCATAGATAGGAAAATCGAAATCATGAAAGAAGAAGGCGTTGAATTCAGGACGGGATGTGATGTCGGCAAAGATATTAAGGCAAAGGAATTATTAAAGGAATATGACAGAGTGATTTTAGCGTGCGGTGCAAAAAATCCTAGGGATATTAATGTCCCGGGACGTGATGCAAAAGGAATATATTTTGCTGTAGACTTTTTGACGCAAACCACAAAGGCATTGTTAGATGATAAGATTAAAGATAATAAATTTACTTCAGCAAAGGGTAAAGATGTTATTATAATCGGTGGTGGTGATACAGGTAATGACTGTGTTGGCACATGTATACGTCATGGAGCAAAAAGTGTCATACAGCTTGAGATGATGCCTAAGCCGCCAAAATGCAGAGAAGAGTCTAATCCTTGGCCGGAATGGCCTAAAGTTCTAAAGACTGACTATGGTCAATCTGAAGCAATTGCTAAATTTGGCAATGATCCAAGAGTATATACTACAACAGTTAAAGAATTTAAGAAGGATAAGTCAGGAAACCTTAAATCAGTAATAACTGTTAAGCTTGAATCTAAGCTGGATGAAAAGAGTGGCAGAATGACTATGGTTCCGATTCAAGGAAGTGAAAAAGAGTTGCCTGCACAATTGGTTCTTATTGCTGCCGGATTTTTAGGAAGTGAAAAATATCTAACAGACGCATTTAAGGTTAAAACTAATGAAAGAACCAACATTGATGCTGATAATAATGATTACAAGACCAATATAGAGAATGTTTTTGCCTGCGGTGATGTTAGAAGAGGACAATCATTAGTTGTCTGGGCAATATGCGAAGGAAGAGAAGCTGCACGAATGGTAGATATCTCTCTTATGGGCTACACCGGTTTAGAACCACAATAATTTTACAAAACAT
>CAJOPM010000112.1 GCA_905236225.1 uncultured Eubacterium sp. | reverse complement strand
CATATGCAGCTTATTTCTGTTGAAAAAAGGCTACAAGAAAACTCATATCCCGGAAGAGGGATTATCTTAGGCAAGAGTCCTGATGGCAAGAAGGCCGTCTGTGCTTATTTTATTATGGGAAGAAGTGAAAATAGCCGCAATAGAGTATTTGTAACTGACAAAGATGGAATTAGGACACAGGCTTTTGATCCGTCCAAGATGGAAGATCCGACGCTTATTATCTATTCTCCGGTTAGGGTTCTTGGCAACAAGACGATTGTAACCAATGGAGATCAGACAGATACGATTTATGAGCTTATGGACAAGCAACAGACTTTTGAGCAGGCGCTTCGTACCAGAAAGTTTGAGCCTGATGAGCCCAATTATACACCTAGAATATCGGGCATAATGCATCTTGATGACGGTAAGTACAATTTTGCGCTCTCCATCCTTAAGAGCGATGATGGCGATGCTGCGTCAACAAACAGATATACTTATGCATATGAGAACCCCAAAGCCGGAGTAGGAAGATTTGTACATACCTATATTGGTGATGGCAATCCGCTTCCAAGTTTTGAAGGTGAGCCGGAATTAGTGGAGACGCTCGATGATATAAATGACTATACTAATCTGATCTGGAACAGCTTAAATGAAGACAACAAGGTTTCTCTTTTCGTAAGATATATAGATATTGCAACAGGCAAGTATGAAAGCATAATCAAGAATAAAAATATAAAATAAAGTCAGGAGAATACTTACAATGAAAGAATTAGAACTTAAATACGGATGTAATCCGAATCAGAAGCCTTCAAGAATTTATATTGAAGAAGGCGAGCTTCCTATTAAGGTGCTTAATGGTAAGCCGGGTTACATCAATTTTATGGATGCACTTAACGGATGGCAACTTGTAAAAGAATTAAAAGAGGCAACAAATCTATGTGCAGCTACATCATTTAAACATGTTTCACCTGCCGGGGCTGCAGTAGGTCTTCCTATGAGTGATGTAGAAAAACAAATCTATTGGGTCAACGATATGGATATCGAGTTTACTCCGCTTGCAAATGCGTATGCCAGAGCAAGAGGCGCAGATAGAATGTCATCGTTTGGCGACTTTATATCTCTTTCTGATGTATGCGATGTTTCAACAGCAAAAATTATAAAAAGAGAAGTATCAGACGGAGTGATAGCACCGGGCTATGAGCCTGAGGCACTTGAGATTTTAAGTTCGAAAAAAGGTGGAAAATATAACGTAATTCAGATAGACCCAGATTATGTTCCGAAGCCAAAGGAGCACAAAGAAGTGTTCGGAATAACTTTTGAGCAGGGCAGAAATAACCTTAAAATTGATACAGATATGCTCATGGAGAATATCGTTACCGAAAATAAGGACATTCCAAAGAGCGCACAGATTGATTTGCTTATATCACTGATTACGCTCAAATATACACAGTCCAATTCTGTTTGCTATGCAAAGGGAGGACAAGCTATAGGTATAGGTGCAGGGCAGCAGAGTCGCATACACTGCACAAGACTTGCAGGATCTAAAGCTGATAATTGGTTCTTGCGCCAAAGTCCAAAGGTTATGAATCTTAAGTTTAAAGAAGGAATAGGAAGAGCAGATAGAGATAATGCTATAGATTTGTATATTGGTGAATATTATATGGATGTTTTGGCAGACGGTGCCTGGCAGAATATATTTGAAGAAAAACCGGAAGTATTTACTGATGAAGAAAAGAGAGAATGGCTTAGCGGTATGAGCGATGTGGCACTTGGCTCTGATGCCTTCTTCCCGTTCGGAGACAATATCGAAAGGGCGAGAAGAAGCGGAGTTAAATATGTTGCTCAGCCCGGTGGCTCGATAAGGGATGACAATGTTATACAGACTGCAGATAAATACGGTATGGCAATGAGCTTTACAGGAATAAGATTATTCCATCACTAGGAAGAAGTTATATCTCAGACGAGATGACCCCGCCTCTAAGCAAAGCGTAGGCGGGGGAGAGAAACTTGAAAAAAACTTTTGAAAAAATTAAAACTATTAATGGAGGTTAATAATGAAAAAGTCAAGATTTATTATGGCAATGGCACTTGTAGGAGCGCTTGGTATGGGTGTTGTAGGATGTGGATCAAATGCTTCGGATACTGCTGATAATGGCAGTGCACCGACAGAAAGCGCACAGGTAAGCAGCGAAGAGAGCACAGAAGAATATCCGGGAATATCAGGGAAAGAATATCAGGTTGGTATTTGTCAGCTTGTACAGCATGAGGCGCTTGATGCTGCAACTAAGGGATTTAAGGATGCTTTAATAGCAGAGCTTGGAGATGCAGTAGGATTTGATGAACAAAATGCAGCAGGTGATGCATCAACAGCAATGACTATATGCTCTAATCTTGCAGCAGAAAATGTTGATTTGATTTTGGCAAATGCAACAGCATCACTTCAGTCAGCTAAGACGGCAACAGATACAATTCCGATTTTAGGAACATCAATAACCAATTACGGAACAGCACTTGATGAAGATGCAGAACTTACTGTACTTGGAGGAAATATAAGCGGAACATCAGATCTTGCACCGCTCGATCAGCAGGCTGAGATGTTTACAGAGGTTCTTCCTGATGCAAAGACAATAGGAATCTTATATTGCTCAGGTGAGCCGAATTCAAAGTTCCAGGCTGATGAAATTACTGTATACCTTGAAGAAGCAGGATACAGCGTATCGGAATATACATTTGCAGATTCAAATGACGTAACTTCAGTAACGCAGCAGGCATGTGCTGATTGCGATGCTCTTTATATTCCTACTGATAATACGGCAGCATCATGCACAGAAGCTATTAACAATGTTGCACTTTCGGCACAGACACCAATCGTTGCCGGAGAAGAAGGTATCATGTCAGGTTGCGGTATAGTAACACTTTCAATCGACTATTACCACTTAGGAGAGCAGACAGGACAGATGGCTGCAAAGATTCTTACAGGCGAAGCTGATATTTCGACAATGGAGATTCAGTATTATGATGCTGAACTTAACAAAGAATATAATCCTGAGATATGTGAAAGCTTAGGTATAGAAGTGCCGGATGATTATGTGGCATATGAACAGTAATTAGAATAGGGGTTTAGTAACATGATAGCAGCACAGTATTTTGCAATGCTCTCCCCGGTGGATCTTATGGGGAGAATGCCTTCGAGCATAGCACAAGGATTAATCTGGGGCATTATGGCTCTTGGAGTATATATTACCTTCAGATTACTTAATATAGCGGATCTTTCTGTTGATGGGACATTTTCAACAGGAGCGGCGATTACAGCAATGATGATTATATCGGGAGTTTCTCCGATAATAGCGCTGATAGTGGCTTTTCTGTCAGGAATATTAGCGGGAATGGTTACAGGATTACTTCATACGCGACTGGGAATACCGGCAATATTGGCAGGTATATTAACGCAGTATGGTCTATATTCCATTAACCTTGCTATTATGAAATTCCAAGCAAATCAGGCAATCAGCGTTGATAAATTCAATCTGGTAATAAGTGGCAGAGATATATCGGCGGCGCTTGTAGTCGGAGGCATATTTGCAATTTGTGTTGTTGTAGCGCTTTATTGGTTCTTTGGGACTGAAATGGGAATGGCGCTTAGAGCTACAGGATGTAACAGCACGGCAAGTAAAGCGCAGGGAGTTAACGTTGGTTTTATGACGGTCTTTGGATTGGCTCTTTCTAATGCGTTGGTAGCGCTTGCAGGCGGTATGGCAGCACAGTACTCGGGATTTGCAGATGTAAATAGCGGTCGCGGCGCGATTGTCATTGGACTTGCAGCAGTAATAATAGGCGAAGTAATTGGAGAGGCTATTCTAGGTAAGAAGCTTAATTTTGCCGGAAGACTTGCTTTTGTCGTAATAGGTGGAATTATATATTACATAGTATATACAATCGTATTGTGGCTAAAGATTGACTCCAATCTAATGAAGCTCTTTACTGCAATTATAGTTGCTGTATTTTTGGCAGTACCTTATCTGAAAGGAAAAACAAAGAACTCATTCAGGGCAGCAAAAAAGAACGCTATCAAAGGAGGGGAGTAAGTCATGATAGAAATAAATAATATTACTAAGACTTTTAATCCCGGAACTATTAATGAGAAGCGTGCCCTAAGAGGAGTGTCCCTTACATTAGAGCAAGGTGATTTTGTTACTGTTATAGGGGGCAACGGTGCAGGAAAATCTACTATGTTAAATGCTATTTCGGGTGTATGGCCTGTAGATAGTGGTTCTATCGTTATTGATGGAATAGATGTTACCGGACTTCCCGACTTTAAAAGAGCAGCTCTTATAGGAAGAGTGTTTCAAGATCCCAGAATAGGAACAGCGCCCGATATGAGAATTGATGAAAATCTTGCACTTGCGGCAAAACGAGGCAAAATGCGCACACTTAAATGGGGCGTTACAAAAGAGCAGAGAATTAAATTTAAGGAAACTCTAAAAAAGATAGATCTAGGACTTGAAGACAGGCTTTCGGCTAAGGTTGGGCTTCTTTCGGGAGGACAAAGACAGGCGCTTACTTTGCTTATGGCTACATTGCAGAAACCAAAGGTATTGTTGCTTGATGAGCATACAGCTGCGCTCGATCCCAAGACCGCACAAAAAGTGCTAAAAGCAACGGATAAGATAGTAAAAGAAGCAAATCTTACCACGCTTATGATTACACATAATATGAAAGATGCTATAGCTCATGGTAATCGTCTTATTATGATGAATGAAGGTAAGATTATATTAGATTTAAAAGAAGAAGAAAAGGCAGGACTTAGTGTTGAAGATCTTATGCATGCATTTGAAAAAGCAGCAGGGCAGGAATTTGCCAATGATCAGGCACTTTTAGGCTAGAAGTATAATAACTAAATTGTGATTTCTTCAAATAATACGCAGCTTTCAAAGATAATTATTCTTTCTAAGCTGCGTTTAATTTATGTAATGGCTTTTTATTGCACCAATATAAAAGATATGATAATATTTTCCTGGTTCTTATTTCTTTTAGTCCGGACACAGGACGGACGATATCCCCCATTAAGTAAAATAGAACAAATTTTCGAAAATGCTTGACAAGACATTTGGCTTATATTATTATAATTATCGAGCGAACAAGAGTTTGGTTTTGAGACACACATTGTTTCAAATACTGTGATTATAATATATCATATATGTAGTAGCATTTTACTTTACGAGGAGAATGATATGGCGAATAAAGAAGATAAACTTAAGGCATTAGAGAGTGCTATAGCACAGATTGAGAAGCAGTATGGCAAGGGATCGGTTATGAAGCTTGGAGACCAGGGTACGGATCTCAATATAGAGACCATTCCTACAGGATCACTAAGTTTAGATATAGCGTTAGGCCTTGGAGGAGTACCACGAGGCAGGGTTATTGAGATATACGGACCTGAGTCAAGTGGTAAGACTACAGTAGCGCTTCATATGGTAGCAGAAGTTCAGAAGATAGGCGGTATTGCAGGTTTTATAGATGCTGAGCATGCATTAGATCCTGCGTATGCGAAGAATATAGGGGTTAATATAGATGATCTTTATATATCACAGCCCGATAGTGGAGAGCAGGCATTAGAGATTACTGAGACCATGGTAAGATCGGGAGCAGTGGATATAGTTATTGTGGATTCTGTGGCGGCTCTAGTCCCTAAGGCAGAGATAGATGGGGAGATGGGAGACGCTCATGTAGGTCTACAGGCCAGACTTATGTCACAGGCTCTTCGTAAGCTTACTTCTGTTATTAGTAAATCTAATTGCATTGTCATTTTTATTAATCAGCTTCGAGAGAAAGTCGGAGTAATGTTTGGCAATCCCGAGACCACTACAGGAGGACGTGCACTTAAGTTTTATTCTTCAATCAGATTAGATGTAAGAAGAGTAGAGCAGATCAAGGTCGGTGGTGAAGTTGTAGGTAATCATACAAGAATCAAAGTGGTAAAGAATAAGATTGCACCTCCATTTAGAGAAGCTGAGTTTGATATTATGTTTGGACAGGGAATCTCGAGAGAGGGAGATCTTATTGATCTTGCTGCCAATACCGGTGTAGTTAATAAGTCGGGAGCATGGTATGCATATAACGGTGAGAAGATAGGGCAGGGTAGAGAGAACGCCAAAGCTTACCTAAAGGAACATCCCGAAGTCTTTGAAGAAATTGACAAAAAAGTCCGCGCTCACTATAACTTGATAGAAGAAGATGTAACTGAGCCTGAACCGGCTAAGAAGCAAGAGAATGTTGATAAATCATAAATGGTTATTATAAATTTAAAAAAAATAGGCAAAGGTAAGATTAAGCTTACATTCGACAGTGGGCAGAGTATCACTGTTTACAACAAGGACATCCACATATCTCCCATTGAGGAGGGTGTGGATGTTTCTGACAAAGAATATTTAAGAGTTATTAATGAAGTATTGATACCGAGAGCAAGAAAAAGGGCACTTTATCTTCTTGAGAAGATGGATAGAACAAAAAAGCAGATAATCGATAAACTAAAAGATGGAGGGTATCCTGATGAAGTTATCGATAAAGTAGTTGCTTATTTAGAAGAATATCATTTTATCGATGATGAGCGGTATTCAAGGCATTATGTTGAATATCATAAAGATAAAAAAAGTGTACTTAAGGTAAGAAGCGATTTAATGTCGAAGGGGATTTCGCAAAGTATTATTGATAAGATATTAGAAGAGACAGAAGACTTTGACGAATTAAGCCAGATTAAGAGATTTTTAGAAAAGAAATGCTATAATCCGGATGACGAAGATATTAAGAAAAAAAAGAAACTCTATGATGCTTTACTTAGAAAAGGATTTAAAACTTCTGAT
>CAJOPM010000111.1 GCA_905236225.1 uncultured Eubacterium sp. | reverse complement strand
TCGCAAGCTCCGACTTAAGTTAAACGCTCCGCTTTTGATGCGCACGGATTCGGACAGGAATTTGTCTGCTGAAGCAGACCCGAATCCTGCGCGCACGACTCGCGAGCGAGTCTTGACTATTCAAGACTCGACCTAAGTTAAGTAATAAATAAAAAGCTTGTGCCTTGTGCACAAGCTTTCAAGCTTTTTATGCATTGATCTGACCTCGTTCGCATCTATTTCCCCACGAATCGATAAGTTGGCCTTCTCTATAAACACAAATGATTTCGCAATGATTCTGACATTTCTGACATACAACTTCTTTTGGTTCAAAGGTCATATCTGCTATTTCAAAACTAAACTTCTTGTCCGGTTCGCTCTTCATAGCTAAAATGGCTGCCCCAAACGCTCCCATTAGATGACCGGCTTCATCAACTATTATTTCGGCATCAAGAGCTTTAGCAAAAGCATCTACTACTCCAACGTTTTTACTAACACCACCTTGAAAAACGATTGGCGAAGCAATCTTTTTACCTTTCCCGACATTATTAAGATAATTATTGGCAACAGCATGGCATAATCCGGCAATAATATCTTCTTTCTTGTGTCCCATCTGTATTTTATGAACCAAATCAGATTCAGCAAATACTGTACATCGTGCCGCTATAGGAGTAGGGTTTGTGCTTGATAGCGCAATCTGTCCAAACTGTTCTACTTCAACTCCTAATCTTCTGGACTGACTCGATAAAAAAGATCCCGTACCGGCTGCGCAAAGCGTATTCATGGCATAATCAACAGCAACGCCATCCTCTACACAGATAATCTTAGAGTCTTGTCCGCCAATTTCTAAAATAGTTCTAACGTCCGGATGCAAAGTTGTAGTACCTACTGCATGCGCTGTAATTTCATTCTTAACAATAGATGCATTAATCATAGCTCCCACAAGTTTTCTGGCGCTGCCTGTTGTGCCTGATGCTACAACTTCATACTGCGTATCGTCAAACTGTTTTTGCAGCTCAGTAATAACCTTTTTGGACGCATTAATTGGGTTTCCTTCAGTCCATAAATAAACGCTCGCTAATATATTTTTGTCTGCATCTATAATAACTCCTTTGGTAGAAATAGATCCAATATCTATACCAAGATAAGCTTTTTTCATGCTCCTTTTGCTTCCTTTCTCATAGCTATCATATCATAAAAAGCCTCAAGTCTGGTCTCAATTCCCGTATCTGAGGTCTGTGTATCGTAACTAAGGTAAAGTATCGGTACTTTATAATCTGCGCTGATACTATGCAAAATCGGCACTGCATCAGTCTCCGGAGTACATCCGAATGATTTGACATGAACTATACCGTCAAACCCTCGCTCGGCATATTCTTTAGCCTTGGCAATTGTTGCTATCGAAGAGCCGCCATTATCAAAGACAGCATACTCTACACAACTCTTAAGATGGTACTTATGCCATATTGATGATGGGAATTTTTTTATATCATAATGTAAATACTGCGAGATTTTCTTAAATAATGATTTTTCAGGAGCTAATAGCAGCGAATTGGACAAATTCATCCACCTGTGTATCTCAGCTCCCATTTTAGCAAGACTCATCTCCACTTCATGGTTTGAAAACGGATCTAAAATTGTAAAATATTCTCCTACAACCCCAATCCTAAGAGGATTTTTAGGTTTATTAAGCGGAATCTTTTTAAAATTTTCCATTGTATGTTTAAATGCAATCTTTATATCTTTATATGAATTTGCCTTCTTTAAAGATGCCAAATATAGTTTATATTCTTTTTCAAAATCGCCTTTATGTTCCTCAAATCCAATATTTTTTCTAAGGTAATCCTCGACTTTATCTATATCTATTATCATCTTTGCTGTAGCCGGCAAAGACAGAAGCATTCTGAAAATATTTGTATCAGGCGCAAAATGCCTCATACCTTTATATAACCCAAAGATATTTTTATATCTCGCTGTAGTTATATTAAACATTTCAAAATCATATCCCAAATCATTTAGCAGCTGTTCATGAAGTTCGCCATAATAGCCCAGCCTGCATGTTCCACCGGTCCCAATCATGACGTTTGCACCTGCATCAAGCGCATCTAAATAACACCCCATCATTGATTTAAATGGCGCACAGACAAAATCAGGGCTCATCTTAGCCCCTCTTTCTATTGTTTTCTTTGTCATTTTAGGCGGATAGACATACGTCTGATTTAACCCTTTTTTTACAAAATACCCAATAGGAATATCATAATTCCCAAGCTGCGGATAACATAATTTGTAATCTTTGTTCATTATATTATCTCACCTCTTCTAAATCGTATAATATCAACAAAACTCTCAAGCCGAGTATCTACTCCCGCAATTCCGTCCTGACTATCTAAAAGTAAATTCAAAATAGGTTTATTTTTAACTCTTCTTAAAATCATCTCATTAACCATAGAATCAGGACCGCAAGGGAAAGCGGTCATTAATATAATCCCATCTACCTTATCCAAATAGTGCGAAACCGCCCCAACAATTTCCCGGCTCATAATCCACGGTATATCTTTACATATATTAGTATATTGCTGCTGCATAAGCTTAAGATCCGCTCTATCAGCCATAATAGGAACCACATCGAGCTTCTTTAAAAGCTTAGTAACAGGCACTCCTATATACTCATCATATAAATTATAAGGATGAGATGCAATAAGGATCCTAACTTTATTCATATCAAGCAATTTATTCTGCATATCCGATAAATTGTTTAATTCTAAAATCATTGCATTAAGAGCCATCTCATATGCTCTCTTCGCCTGTGTTTTAGTTGCTCCCAGCCTTATTCCCAAATCTATATATGCTTTTTCTTCAGATTTTTTTTGCTCCAAATCAACATCTAAAGTGATAAATCGAACATTTTTATCCCTAAAAGTGCTCATGGCCATATCATAAATTGCTTCAAATCTTGTACAAAGTATACCTTTAGTAGCATAATTTGCAATTCTGGGCACAAAAATAAAGTCACATTTATCAATAAGACTATCAATGTGGCCTAAATACAATTTGCTTGATAGGCATGCTTCATCTATAGAATAGTATGCCCCAGCATCCATAATTTTTTTGTCTGTTTTATCGCTAATGATTGTTTCAATCCCCAGCTGCTCAAAAAAAACCTTCCAGAGCGTCTTGTACCTATAATATAACAAGGCCCTCGGAATACCGATCCTCATAAATGCCTCCTTTATGACGTAGAATCTACTTGCTCATCATCAGGAATATAACCTAGTGTCTCCTCAGCTTCTTTTTTAAATTCAGCAATACTATCCGAACTAGGCCGTGGCAGTTCATCTAATGATTGTATACCAAAAACTCTTAAAAACTCCTCTGTTGTCCTAAAAAGAATAGGTCTTCCGGGTGCATTAAGTCTTCCACTTTCACAAACCAGTCCATACTCTACCAATCTGTTAACTGCATGATCTGAAGAAACTCCTCGTATATTTTCAATTTCGGCCTTAGTGACCGGCTGTTTGTATGCAATTATTGACAGCGTTTCAATCTGTACATCTGTTAAAACATATTTCTTAGGCATCTTTGCAATACGTATAAGATAATCATATAACTGCGGCTTAGTACATAACTGATATGCTCCATCTAGTTCGATGAGCTGTAATCCGCTTTCTTCATCTTTGTATTTATCAGCAAGTCTTCCTAAGATAACTTTGGTAAACTCCTTCGGCACGTCAATTGCCGCAGCAAGCTTACCAAGTTCAACTGCGCCACCCATAGTAAACAATATTGCTTCAAGTGCCGCTTCATAATTCTTATCGTCCATAAAATATTATGCCGCCTTTGATTTTATATGTAAATAAATATCTTCAAATAATCCATCTTGAGAAAGCGTAAGTTTTCCCATCTTTATAAGTTCAAGAATTGCAAGAAACGTAACTACTGTCTGCATCTTGCTATGTTGGTTTTCAAGAAGTTTTTTAAAAGAAAACTTTGAATGATTCATAGCATATTCTTCAACATAAATAATCTTATCTTCGACAGAAACCTCTTCTTTTTCAATACGACCGAATTTTGAACGGATCGGATCAATTTTATTAGCTCTGCTTTTCATAACTGAATTAAAAATTGAATTCATCTTTTCTAAAGATAAATCTTTTACAAGATATTCCGTATCAATCGGTTCTTCATAAAACTCAACCTCTTTAGGAAGCATTTTTTCCCTATAAAGAACCTTTTGTGCTCCTAACTGTCTGTCTTTAAGTTCATATGCCATAGACTTGTACATTTTATACTCTAAAAGTCTTTGTACAAGTTCAGCTCTAGGATCTTCTTCTATCTCATCAGTCTCTTGCTTAGGCAAAAGCATTCTTGATTTTATATCTAAAAGTGTAGCCGCCATAACAAGGAAATTACTTACCGAGTCTAAATCCTGCTGCTGCATTTTTTTTACATAGTCTAAATATTGATTGGTGATTTCAACAATAGGTATATCATAAATATTCACTTTATTCTTTTCAAGCAAATGAAGAAGCAAATCAAGCGGCCCCTCAAATGCATCAAGCTTGTAATTAATATCCATTATAATCCTTTCAGCTTTTGTCAACCGGTTCATATACCCGGTTAACATGTGGCAGGCATTCCTGATGCTTAGATTATTATAGTTGATAAATCTTTATATTTCAAGTGAAACATTCTATATTTTGTGGTTATAATCAGCCTGCCGAACTATAGATTGTGCTTTTCAGGAGTCAAATGAACGCTTATCAGCTCCGCTCTATTAAATATTCTTATATGAAACGAATGTGTACCAAGTCCTTTACTTACAATAACTTTTCCATCTTGAACATCATATATTCCGCCATCATATTTAGGAAAAAGTTCAAACTGCGGCGATAAAAAACTTCTACCATTAGGTATTCTTATAAGCCCCCCGTGATTATGTCCGCTAAAAGCAACATCCGCTCCCCATTTAGCATACAGTTCACTAAATGCCGGATTATGCGCCAGCATAATATTAAAAATATTTATATCAGGTTTTCCAAATGTATTTTTAATGAAATCCTCCCCTAAAGGAACAGTATCTTTTTTTTCATAACATTCTACTGGTATTGTAAGCGCATATATCTTAATATTTTCATCAAATATTATACTTTCATTGTCTAAAACACTCACATTATCCATAGATGCAACTGCATCAATATATTTTTTAAATTCGTTATAATATATCGATTCTTGCGTATTAATACGTTGCTCATGATTACCTAATGCATAATACACTCCGGTTAATTTAGATAATTGACTAATAAATTCCCTGACGTTATCATATAAATCGATCCTATTAGATGTAATCATATCTCCGCCAAGCAAAATACAGTCAGGATTTTCTTTTTTAATTGCATCAATAAGTCTGCAATTATTTTCACCAAACTCCTTGCAGTGCAAATCGCTCAAAAACAATATATGATAATCTTTTTTTATCTTATCCGTCTCAATATTATATATTGTAGTTGTAAACTTTTGAAGCTCTATGTACTGAAGTATTACAGCAATCAAAATTATAACTGCAATAATTATAATAATTAATAATGCTCTTTGAATCATATCGTTCATAATTAATTAAGCTCCTTTTGACCTCATAGTCAAAAGGAGCTTTACGTTTATTGTGCATTTGCAGGAACATCCTTAATACTAAAGCTTATACGCCCCATTTTATCTTTTCCAAGACATATAACTGTAACCACATCTCCTAGCGTAAGTTCATCTTCAACTCTTTCAACTCTTCTTTTAGCTATTTTTGAAATGTGAACCATGCCTTCTTTACCGGGGGCAAACTCTACAAAGGCTCCAAACTCTTTAATACTGATAACCTTACCTGTTAATATTTGTCCTTTTTCAAAATCAGTGACAATTATTTCAAGAAGTCTTTGAGCTTCGTCCATCATAGCTTTATCTGTTCCGCAGATTGAAACCATTCCGTCATCACTAATGTCAATCTTAACTCCGGTTCTGTCTATAATCTCGTTAATAGTCTTTCCTCTTTGACCAACAACATCGCCAATCTTCTGAGGATCAATCTGAATAGAGACAATCTTAGGCGCATAAGGTCCAACCTCTGCTCTGGGCTTATCTATAGCCTTTGACATAACCTCATCCATAATATATAGTCTGGCTTGTCTTGTTCTGGCAATAGCCTCTTCTACTATAGGTCTGGTTAAGCCATGAATCTTAATATCCATTTGGATAGCTGTAATTCCATCCTTTGTACCTGTAACCTTAAAATCCATGTCACCAAAGAAATCTTCTAATCCCTGTATGTCTGTAAGAACAACATACTCATCATCAGTATCACCTGTTACCAATCCACACGAGATACCTGCGACCATCTTCTTTATAGGTACTCCGGCTGCCATAAGTGCCATACATGATGCACAAGTAGAAGCCATTGAAGTCGAGCCGTTTGATTCAAAAGTCTCCGATACAGCTCTAATAGCATATGGGAACTCTTCCTCGCTCGGCAGAACAGGTATAAGAGCTCTTTCTGCCAAAGCACCATGTCCTATTTCGCGTCTTCCCGGACCTCTTGATGGCTTAGTCTCACCAACCGAATAAGACGGGAAGTTATAATGATGCATATATCTTCTTGACGATATATTCTCATCAAGACCATCAACCCTTTGAGCATCAGATAACGGTGCAAGAGTAACAATATCACATATTTGAGTTTGTCCTCTGGTAAACATTGCGCTGCCGTGAACCCTGGGTATAATATCAACCTCAGCTGCAAGCGGTCTAATCTGATCTAACGCTCTATTATCCGGTCTCTTATGATCTTTTAAAATCATCTTACGAACCGTCTTTTTCTGATATTGGTAAACAGCCTCACCTAACATCGCTAAGTATTCTTCGTTATCGGCAAATTCTTCTGTAAGTCTGTCTGTGATTTTTTTGATATTTTCTTCTCTTATTTGTTTTTCATCAGTAAATACTGCTTTTTCCATTTCTTCCGGAGGAACAATTTGCTTAATCGCTTCGAACATTTCCTGCGGTATTGCACAACTTTCATAGCTGTGTTTCTCTTTACCAACTTCTGATACAATTTTATTAATAAACTCTATTATTTTAAGATTCTCATCATGGGCAAGATAAATAGCTTCAAGCATCTTCTCTTCAGGGATTTCATCGGCTCCTGCCTCAATCATAATAACTTTTTGTGCTGTAGAGGCAACAGTAAGCTCAAGTTCTCCGCAATCCCATTGAAGCTGAGACGGATTAATAATAAACTCTCCATCTATCATACCTATTTGAGTCATTGCACAAGGTCCGTCAAACGGTATATCAGAAATACATGTAGAAATAGCGCTACCAAGCATAGCAACTATTTCAGGTCTGCATTCCGGATCAACGCTCATAACGAGGTTATTAAGCGTAACGTCATTTCTATAATCTTTAGGGAAAAGAGGTCTCATCGGTCTGTCTATAACTCTTGCCGTAAGTACAGCATTGTCCGAAGCTCTTCCTTCTCTTTTCTTAAAGCCTCCGGGTATTTTCCCGACAGCATACATCTTCTCTTCAAATTCAACACTTAACGGGAAGAAGTCTATTCCCTCTCTCGGTTTATCTGAAGCTGTCGCGGTAGAAAGAACGGTAGTATCTCCATATTTTAATAAAGCTGCACCATTTGCCTGCGCAGCAACTCTTCCTATATCAACGCTTAAAGTCTTGTTGCCAATCTCAATCGAATAAGTTTTGTACATTTTTGTCTCCTTCATTTACACACAAATAGAGCGGATGTCTCCGCTCTATTAACACTCGACTATCTTCTGATTCCGAGTCTTTCAATAAGACTACGATATCTTTCAATATCAGATTTTTTAAGATATGATAAGAGTCCTCTTCTTTGTCCAACCATCTTAAGCATACCACGTCTTGAATGATGATCCTTCGGATGTTCTTTAAGATGATCTGTAAGCTCTTTAATTCTTGCAGTCAAAATAGCAACCTGAACCTCCGGTGAACCTGTGTCGCCTTCTGTTCTGCCATACTCTGAAATAATCGCCTGTTTCTTCTCTTTTGTAATCATAAATAATTCCTCCTATAAATTATATTCAACACAAAGCCAAGATAAGGGTCGGAGATTCCTAAAATCCTAGCAATGGTCAATAACACTGAGATAGATTATCATATTTATCTCAATTTGTAAACCTAAAAATAACTAACAACACATATCGGTGATCTGTAGTATGCATTTGAGACTTTAATACCGTCTCTTTCATTACTGGCATGAACAACTTGACCGCCACCTATATAAATTGCAACATGACTGATACTGCTTCCACTTCCATAGAAGAACAAATCTCCCGGCTGAGCCGCTGAAGCACTAATCTTATGGCCATATGCCGGCTGCGCCGATGATGAATGTGGCAAATAAACACCATATTTACCTAAGATTGACAACGTAAATCCTGAACAATCGCATCCATTTGTAAGGCTAGTGCCACCCCAAACATATGGATTACCAACAAATTGAAGTGCGTAGCTTACAAGAGAACTTCTTACATCCGAAACCCCCTCACCATACTTAACTTCATCTGCATCAAGTGCTGTCTCGAGTTTAACGGATACTTCTACATAATCCGAAGAAACGTAACCTTTCTTACCATCTACTTTAACTTTAACCCAATTATCTGATTCAGCAAGTACAGTAAGATCTGTATCTTTTGCTACCTGAGTCAAAATAGAACTATCCTGATCTTTTTTAGCTCTGACATTTAATGTATCAGCTGTAACGGTAGCTACTGTTTTTGCCACTTTATCAGCTTTTTTCTCAGCTTTTTCGCCAGTAATAATATATTTGGCTTTGACATATCCCTTAACGTCGCCTGACTTAATCTTATACCATCCGTCATCTTCTGATAAAATTTCACAGGCAGCATTCTTCTCAAGACGTCCTACTACATCAGAATCGGAAGAAGCTTTCTTACGTATGTTTACATAATCGTTAACATCTGCCAATCCCAAATTCTTATAACCATATTCATCTTTTCCTGAAGCCACAGAATCATTATCATTATCCACTGCTTCAGCCTGTGCATCATTATTACTTGCCCCTTGAGCAATCGCATCTGATATGACATTTGACACACCCGCATATAATGAAGACTCGTTTTCTTGAGTTTTAACCGTCTCCTTAAGTAAAGATGACGCGCCGGCATGCAAAGTATCTGCAGAAGCAGCATATGATACTGTAAACGAACCAAATATAAAGCTTGCACTAAGCACAATCGATAATAATCTTTTTAAGGCTGAAAATTTCACTTTAGAATTCCTCCAATTAATTTCCCAAAATTTTCAAGTTAAAATAATAACAGCCTTTGAAGTATATTAAAAAAATTTAATTTTGTCAAATTTTTGTAATTTTTTCGTTATTTTTAGCTGCACAGTATATTCTTTGCTTTTAAAATATCTTTTAAAATCTGTTCTTTGAGATGCTCAATTGACTCAAATTTTTTCTGTCCCCTGATATAATCAACAAACTCAATTTTTACTTTCTTTCCGTAAACATCTTTGTCAAAATCGAAAATATGCATCTCTACAGTTTCATTGTTTCCCTCTGATATTGTTGGATTCGTGCCAATGTTAACCACGCCATCGTAAACATTATTATCTATGTAAACCTTTGCTGCATAACAACCAAACGGAAGCAACAATTTATCTTTATCAGGAATAATATTAATAGTAGGAACATTGATGGTTCTTCCCAATTGCCTGCCTTTAACCACATCTCCTATAATAAAATAATGATATCCCAAAAGCTTGTTAGCTAAGTTTAAATCGCCCTCTAATATCTTATTTCTAATCAAAGTGCTGCTTATCTCTTGCCCCTTATATAGCACCTTATCTACCACATGAAGCTCATAATTAAGCTTTGAAGACATATTTGCAAGCAAATCTATATCGCCACGTCTTTTATAGCCAAACCTAAAATCTTTGCCCACTATAATAGACCTTGCCTTAAGCCTGCTGCATGTTTGCTGCAGGAATTCTTCGGCTTCTATATTCATCGTTTCCTTTGTAAACGGGAATTCAATAATATAATCGATTCCGATCTGTTCAAACAGCATGTTTTTTTCTTCATTTGTTGTCAAAATACCACCATTAACTGTATCTAACAAAAATGACGGATGCATCTCAAAAGAAAATATAGCTGCCTTTAATCCTTTGGCTTTTTCTTTCATTAGCATGCTCATAAGAAGCTTATGTCCTAAATGAAGGCCGTCAAACTTGCCAAATGAAACCGCACAGTCTTCTTTTAAATTAAAATCTATTGTTCCTTTTATAATTTTCATGATTCGTTCCTATAAAATATTTTTTCAGGTTTATAGCATTGTTTTTCATTATCCCAGTTATATATGCCAACAAATATATTTCGATGATCGTATACTCTTATTCTGGGATAAAGATCTTTATCATCTTTAAACCATTCTCTTTTTATCGGGCTGCCATTATAAAGCGGTTTAGAATAATCTTTTAGTGCAGCGGCCATAGGCAAATTATCAAAAACGCAATCCACCTGCATAACAATTTTTTCTACCGTACCACTTTTCGCATATTTTTCTACATCATCTATCTTAACGGAATCATGAATATCAAATTTAAAAACCCTTGTTCTAAGAAGCGATTTCATAGCTGCTCCGCATCCGGCCGTCTTTCCTATATCATGACATAGCGTTCTTATATAAGTTCCTTTTGAGCAAACCACATCTATGGTAATTTCAGGTAACGAAATATCAACAATATCGATTGAATATATTGTAATATTTCTGGCTTTTCGTTCTATATCAATACCGGCTCTTGCATATTCATATAATTTTTTCCCATTAACTTTGAGCGCTGAATACATGGGAGGTATCTGCTTAATATCGCCCACAAACTCTGCAATAACAGCCCTAATTTCCTTATCGTCAACCTTTGCATCGCATTGGTTTACAATATTTCCGCTCATATCTTGAGTGTCTGTTTCTATGCCAAGTATAAATGTTGCCCTGTATTCTTTTGTTGCATCACTTAACATCCCGCAAACCTTAGTTGCTTTTCCAAGGCAAACCGGTAATACTCCCTCAGCATCCGGGTCAAGAGTTCCCGTATGTCCTATTTTTTTTTGCTTTAATATACCGCGAAGCCTGGCTACGACATCATGAGATGTGTAGCCGGCTTCTTTGTAAACATTTATTATACCGTCCGTAATCTTAACCCTCAAATTTGATTTTTAATTTCATCTAATATTATTTCCAATATTTCGTTTGCGTCCTGCCCGGGATTCATTGTAACCCCAGCTGCTCTTTTATGCCCGCCTCCGCCATATTTTTGTGCAATAGCCGCAACATCTACATAACTTACAGATCTTAGTGAAACCTTATACGTACCACCTTCGTTCTGATAGATAAATATTGCAACTTCAACCCCTCTTGTAGAGTTAAGCTGACTAACTATTCCTTCTAAATGTCTTGGCGAGACTTTGTAATCTCTCATCTCCTCAATATTCAAAACAGAAGCTATGACCTTATCATCTAAATAACGGCGACTTTTTACAAGAGCACAACCTAAAATTCTATTTTGTTCATAGGTCTTTTCATAGAAAGTTTTGCCAATTATATCAGTAAACTTAATTCCTTTTTCCATAAGGAACCCGGCTATTTCCATAGTGCGCTTTGTAGTACTCGAATATCTAAACACTCCGGTATCATGTACTATACCGGTATAAATGCATTCTGCTACAGCAGTTGAAATATGTGCAGTGTCGAGCATTTCAAATAACACTTCAGACGCCGAGCTAATATTAGGATACACAAAACTATTATCTGCGAATTTTACATTGCTTATATGATGATCTATACAAATTGAATTTTTAGCGCCTTTAAGATATTTTCCGGCCTTCCCTAATCGTCCGATATCTCCGCAGTCTAAAGCAATAAATAAATCATACGAAGCATCAATATCATATTCCGAATTAATTTTGTCTGAGTTTTTAAGGAATTCAAAAACGCTTGGTATAGGTTCTAGAAAAATGTCAACCTTAATATCCGGATAGTTTTCCGTAATATAGTTATACATCGCAAGTGTAGAGCCTATGCAGTCTCCGTCAGGTTTAACATGCCCTGATATACCTATACTGTTTACATCCTTAAAATAATCATCAACTTTTGTAAATTTCATTATATAAATTATTGCTCCTCATTACTATGCGTAACATCATCAATTAGTTTTGACATTTTTATTCCATACTCAATGGATTGATCGCCTATAAATATTATTTCAGGAGTATTTCTTAAATTCACTTTTTTCGCCAGCAATCTCCTAATATATCCCTCAGCACTTTTAAGTCCCTTCAAAGTATCTGCCTGAGCCTTTTCATCTCCAAGAACGCTAATATAAGCTTTGGCACTTTTTAAATCCGGCGCGACTTCTACCGCAACTACTGATGTCATCGGATGAATTCTGGGATCTTTAATCTCTTCTCTTATTATCACGCTCAAAGCTCTTAATACTTCTTCATTAATGCGAATATTTTTTATGCTGTTTTTTCTCATATCTATACCTTATCTTGGCACTTCTACCATCTTGTACGCTTCAATGACATCTTCTTCGGCAAAATCATTAAATTCTTCAAAAACAAGTCCGCATTCATATCCGGCCTTTACCTCTTTGACATCATCTTTAAATCTCTTTAGCGAAGCTAATTTACCTTCAAATATCTTATCGTCGCCTCTGTTTATTCTGATAAGGCAATCTCTTTCAACAAAACCGTCTAAAACATATGATCCTGCTATATTGCCGACACCTGAAGCCTTAAATATCTGGCGTACTTGTGCATGTCCGATAACCTTTTCCTCATATACAGGATCAAGCATGCCTTTCATAGCCTCTTCAACATCCTCAATTGCATTATAAATAACCTTATATAATCTGACATCTACGCCTTCTTGATCAGCAGTAAGTTTTGCCGTATTATCCGGACGCACATTGAATCCTATTACTATTGCATTTGAGGCAGATGCCAAAATAATATCAGACTCATTTATCGCTCCTACGCCTCCATGAATAACTTTTACGACAATTTCTTCGTTTGAAAGCTTCTCAAGACTTTGTTTAACGGCCTCAACAGAACCTTGAACATCAGCCTTTACAATAATATCAAGTTCTTTCAAATTACCCTCTTGAATCTTTGAATAAAGATCTTCCAATGACATCTTAGACTTCGTTTCATCAAGAAGTTTTTCTTTTTCTTGAGCAACAAACGTTTCCGCAAAATTTCTTGCCTCTTTTTCAGAATCGGTCATCACGAAAATTTCGCCTGCATTTGGAGCTTGATTAAGGCCTATTATTTCAACGGGAGTAGAGGGCCCTGCAGTTTTAACCCTTTTACCCCTATCATCAGTCATTGCTCTAACTTTTCCATAAGCACTTCCGGCTGCAATAGGTTCGCCTACTTTGAGCGTTCCCTTTTGAACAAGCATTGTTGCTACAACACCGCGCCCTTTATCAAGTCTGGCTTCTATAACAAGTCCTCTTGCATTTCTGTTAGGATTCGCCTTAAGCTCACATATTTCTGCAGTAAGAAGAACCATCTCCAGCAATTTGTCAATTCCTTCGCCTGTATGAGCAGAAACCGGTACAAAAATTGTACTTCCGCCCCAGTCTTCAGGTATAAGTTCATACTCTGAAAGCTCTTGTTTTACTTTTTCTACATTAGCCGAAGGCTTATCAATTTTGTTTACAGCTACTATAATCTCAATTCCGGCAGCCTTTGCATGATTTATAGCCTCGATAGTCTGCGGCATAACACCGTCATCTGCTGCGACTACCAAAATTGCAATATCTGTAGAATTAGCGCCCCTCATACGCATAGCTGTAAAAGCCTCATGCCCGGGCGTATCCAAAAACGTAATTGTCTGATTATTAATACTTACAACACTAGCACCGATATGCTGCGTGATTCCGCCTGCTTCTCTGCCAATTACATTTGTGTTTCTGATAGCATCAAGCAATGATGTTTTACCATGATCAACATGTCCCATTACGCATACTACCGGCGGACGTGATACCATAAGGCTTTCATCCTCTTCTTCTTCTTTAAGAAGCTCTGCAATCACATCGATCTTTACTTCATGTTCACAAATATAATTATATTCAAGCGCAATCTCTTCTGCTGCATCAAAATCAAGTTCTTGGTTTACGGTAACCATTGTTCCCTGTAAAAATAATTTTTTTACAATAGCTGCAGGCTGAATCTTCATCTTATCAGCAAGATCTTTTACACTGATCTTGTCCGGCAAGGTCATTGTCTTGATTGTATCTTCTGCCTCTGCCGGTTTTGGCTGTGGTTGTTTGTTTTGCTTTTTTCTGCCTCCGTGTTTTTCAAGATTTACATAACGCTCCTGTTTTCTTTCACTCTCAAAGTTTCTGCGTCCTTTATGTCCGCCTTCACCTCTTCTTGATGAATCTCTTCTCTTATCTCCTCCTTTAGTGGGAGCATTTTCCTGAACACGAGAGTAACCGCTTTCTATATTGTGCAATGAGCGACCTTTATTATCCTGATTTCTTCTATCCGAAGAATTTTTCTTTTCTTGCGCAGATGAACCTTTTTTGAAATTTCTGCCCTTTTCCTGACGCTCTTTTTCATCACGAGCCTTAGCTTTTTGCAATTGATCAAATATATTTCCCTGCTTTTTTATAACAGGATGAGCATTTTCTATACTATCAACTTTTTTGACTGTTTGCTGTTTTTGAGTCTGCTGTTTAGCAGCTTCATTAGCTACGCTAACTTCTTCTTTGGGATTTTTAACCATCTTCTCTTCTTGTAGTGTCTTATTGGCTGCTTTGTCCCTTTTTGGTCTCGGAACAGATGTTACCCTCTCGAATCCCGGACGAAGTGATGCCTGCTTATCCTCACCTCTTCTTCTGGCAGGACGATCTGATGAATAATAATTCGATCTTGAGGACTGTGCTCCCCTGGAATTACCGCTTTGAGCATTCTGAGGGTTGTATACTGCAGATATCTTTTTCTTTTTTGGTCTGGCAGTTTTTTGAACATTTTCTTTTTTTTCTGCTGCTTTATTATTTGATGATGACTCTTTATCAGTTGCCTCGGGCGATTTTTGAGGTTTTAAAGACTCATTTTCACCAAAATTAGTCTTTACTTTGAGTATAGTCTCATCATCTATACCACTTGCAGCTTTTTTACCGGTAATCCCTATACTTGCAAGGTATTCAATTATTTCTTTTGAATCAATCCCTAATTCTTTTGCAACTTCATGTATTCTTGCCATATTAAACCATCCCTCCAGTATCCGAATCTTTTTTTATTCAAGTCTCGCTAGCAAGACTTGGCGCCAGATTTGCGGTTTTTACAACCTTTCTTATGCAAATCTGTGTGGATTTAATCGACAAATTCGATTAAGTTTTATCAAAAAAAAGCACTTTGCATCCCGCTTCGTTAAGTTTATTTATAAGCGCTAATGCCATTCCATTATCTGTAATACACAGTGACGCTCTGTTCTTTTTACCGATGCTCCTTCCTAGACATTCTTTATTAGAATATTCACAGTAAGGCACCTTATAATATTTACATGTATTAATAAATTCTTTTTTTGTGTTATCTGAAGCATCCCCTGCTAC
>CAJOPM010000110.1 GCA_905236225.1 uncultured Eubacterium sp. | reverse complement strand
GCATTTAAGGAAATGGGAATAGATAACCTGGTAATCATCAATAAAGTGTCTGAAAAATATGGAATAAGTCCTGAAAAAGCCGAAGAGAAGGTGAAAAGATATTCATAACAGACTTCGTGAGTTCACCTTTATATTCGCACATGAAGCTAAAACCATCGGAAAGCACCTTTATGAGCAGGCTCCGTTCAGACCTTATAGAGAGTTTCAAGGGAAGATACCTATGGATATCTGCATGGGAATGAGTTTTGGGAGTCTTTATAATTACATCAGTAGCACACATCATCTTCTTAGCACTCGCCATCATTGACACCATACTTCTTTACTATGTGGCAATGCGCAAAAATCCATACAAAAACACGCACGTATTCTTATCTACGTGCGTGTTTCCTTTTAACAGCTTTTACGTTAGGATATGTGCGTAAATAACTTATACATCTGACTTGTCTAAATTTCCGTATGCTTCGTTGTCATCGGTCGCCGTACCCCGGTACGCCTCCCTCTTCCTCCTTGCATACAAAAATTTATCCTACGTCATCTGCACAAGTTATTTTTGCACAGCTCCTTAGTGACGCCACGAAAATCCGGTAAGGCAGATACATGAGAATTTATTTCGCCGGAGTGAGAACAGGCAAAAGCTCCGATAAAAGCTTGTTAAAAAAATCCTTATCTTTAGCTGCTCTTTCTGCGTCTTCTCCACGGCCATTACGCCACAAGTAATTCATAAGATTAGCGGCGTTTTGCTCCCCTCGCTTCTCGCCTCTGCTTTCCACTTCATCTAAAACCTTACAACATTGTAACCGCCTCCTTACTTTTCTCAAAAACGTCAACATGTTCCGTGAACCGATCATCGCCGGTCAAGACACTCATCAAATCAAGAACCTCGCGAACGTGGATCAACTGTTTCTCTGACGGAACATAATTATCATTCTTACGCATCTGCGTGAAATAATCCGCTACAATCCAAAAATCGCTTTTGAAGCTCGCTACCTGATCATCTGTCAAGTAGGCAATCTCGAACAGGTTAATCTCGTAGTTCCTGACATATGGCTTCTTATCCCTGTCTTGATCCCGAATCTGTTTGCTTTCAGATTTGTACGGTTGATGCGTTGCAGAATCCTTCAACTCGCTGTCACTGATTACCTTTTCTCCGTCAAAAAGCAGATTGTTTACAATATCTGAAAATACATCGTTATACCAAAGCAATGCCTTTTCTGTTATGTCTTTCTGAGCCAACGCGATTCACCTGCCACCCTGAATACAATAACTCAAAACTATCATATCACGAAACCCAGCTCTCCACAACACAAAATATTTGATTATCCGTAAGCTAAAGGCCTTCCGGAAAGATGACCGTATCCAGGAAATCATCAAAAACACCGGTAAGACAATCTAAAATATAAAGGAAGTGTCCGAAAGGAGCAAAAAATGAGTATGATTGCAGTGTGTAATCCAACATTAAAAACACATAATTTATTTGATTTTGTAGTAACATTTTATGTGGATAAGAGTATTGCTAATGATATGTGTGCTAACTGGCAGGCAAATATTGTCAAGGTACAAGAGGCAGAAACAGTTGAAGAAGTACATAATGCTTTAGATGCATTTTTTAAGTCGAAAACTTGGGCAAATAAGATTTATTATTACGGTATAGAATAATGTTTGATGAGGGTTAATTGTTATGGTATTAGAATTAAAGTGTTTACATAAATTCAGAAAATCAAATGGTGTGATATATGGTTATAGGCTTGAAGATAGGAATGGAAATCTTTATGATTACTTTCCCAATGATTTGAAAGTAGACATTGGAAACGGTAAGGTTAAGGTTATAAATCTTCAACTTACATCTGATAATAGATTAGTTGACTATAAACCACAATCACCACTTGAAAACACAAAAAATAATGGTATAATGGGTATGTCTAATAAATCCATTGTATCAAGAAAGGGGAAATCATCTATGCGTGATTATTCTAAAGTAAGTGATGAAGAGTTAAAGGAAATTGTATTCAGACATTATTCAG
>CAJOPM010000109.1 GCA_905236225.1 uncultured Eubacterium sp. | reverse complement strand
GCTTTTGATGCGCTTAAGATTTGCATATGAAATATGTCAGCTCCGCTGACGCAAAGAAAGCGCCAAGTCTCGCGAGCGAGACTTGAATTACAAGTTACAAGCAAATTGTAGGTTACTTTTGCCCCTGTTGTGATATAATATTACTTAGTTGTAGCGCATTTATAGCTGTTTTGCCTAAATCGCGACAAGCCTTTTAGGCGATACTTTACTTGATTTTAGCTTTAGTGTCTTGTCGGTCTTAAAGCTATAATTGCGCGGTGGTTTTGAGGATGTATTTGATGCTTTGGCGTCAGCAAACACAAATGGAGGTTTAATATGGAGACAAAACTTACAGATGGAATCAAGAAATTTTTCCTTGCAGGTGTAGGAGCTGTTGCGACTACTGTTGAGAAATCTCAGGAAATTGTAGGAGAATTGGTAGAAAAAGGAGAGCTTACAGTAGAGCAGGGTAAGAGCTTAAACGAAGAACTTAAACACAAGATTAAAGCAGATATATCTAAGACGCCTGAAGAAAAGGCCGATAATATAATTTCAGGTCTTTCGGACGAAGAGATAGAGGCGCTTAAGAGTAAACTTGCTGATAACTAAGGCTGGATAATATGTCTGATACGAATAATACGCAGACACAATCAGATATAGAAGATGATAAGAGCGTCATAGAAGATTTAGGCGATGAAGAATCTGCTCACAAAGGCGGAAGACTAAAAGAGATTCTTCATATATTCCATAAGCATGAGATTATACGCGGTGTAACACCCGAGAAGGTGCGGCTTATTATTGAAGATTTAGGACCTACATTTGTCAAGCTTGGACAGATAATGAGCATGCACTCAGAGATTTTGCCCAAGGAATATTGTAAGGAACTTGAGAAACTTAGATCCGACGTTAAGCCGATGCCCTTTTCACAAGTGAAAAGGGTACTGGAAAACACCTATCACAGATCGCTTGATGAGATATTTGACAGCATAGAAGAAGAGCCGATTGGCGCTGCTTCCATTGCGCAGGTACACGTTGCATATCTTAAAGGCGGAGAGAAAGTTGTTCTTAAGGTTCAGCGCGAAGGCGTATATGAAATGATGTCCAAAGACATGGTTTTGCTTCATCGCGGCTTGCGTTTTTTTAAAAACAGAAGCGGATTCGGGACAGTTGATTTCGACGAGATAATCGACGAGATGTGGAGTGTCGCTCAAGAAGAGATGAACTTTATGATGGAGGCGAGTAACATAGATGATTTCGCCAGGTTCAATGAAGATATTCTCTATATTGATTGTCCTAAGTTATATAATGAATATACTACACCTCAGGTTCTTGTTATGGAGTACATCGATGGTATCGGTATTGATGATAGCAAGAGATTAGAGGAAGAAGAGTATGACCTTAAAGAAATCTGCTCTAAACTAATAGAAAATTACCTAAAGCAGATATTAGACGACGGTTTCTTTCATGCAGATCCGCATCCTGGGAATTTGCGCATCAGAGACGGAAAGATCATCTGGATAGATATGGGAATGATGGGCAAGCTCTCAGCACGAAGCAGAGCACTTCTTGATGATGTTGTAATGGGCATTGCTCAAGGCGATATCAATTTGATCAAGGATGGTCTTATAGCGATTGGAGAGACAACCGAGAGAGTAGATCATCATCAGCTTTATGTTGATCTCGATGAGATAGTAACCCGCTATGCAATGTCCGATTTAGGGGATGTTAATCTCTCACAGATAATTGATGCGTTTTTCGAAGCAATGGCTCGAAACAAGATTAAGATACCCGGTACATATACTATGCTGGTACGAGGACTTGCGACTATAGAGGGACTTGTTGCACAGCTTTCACCGCAGACTGATATTTTATCTATTGCGAAGATGCGCATGAACGCCAATATGTGGGAGCGGCTCGATATTAAGAAGGAGCTGAAAAGAAGCGGGCGCATTATGTACAGGTCACTTAGGAAAGCACTCGATATACCCGGAGTTACATCTGATCTTTTGCATATGTTTATGAAAGGTCAGGGCAGGGTTAATCTTGATTTGCATTCAACCGATGATCTAGATGCACTTCTTACCAGACTTATCAAAGATTTAGTGCTTGGATTTATAGTGGCAGCATTGCTTATTTCCGCCAGCATTATTTGTACTACCGATATGCGCCCCAAAATTTTAGGGATACCGGCGCTCGGTGCATTTGCCTTTTTCCTTGCGTTTGCACTCGCTATTTATCTAATATGGCAGCAGTTTACGCATAAGAGAAGGCGCAGAAAATAATATGCAGTTATGCACATTTAGAGGAGTTATTATGGGGGATAATAGACAAGATCAAATTGAAGCATTGCAAGCTCTTGCAGATTATACCGGCAGACTTAACACTGCGATGGAAGCTGTGGCAAAAGAGCTGTGCTCTCAAAAAGAAGAAGATACCGATGAATTTTTAAAACAGATAATAGAGGGAATCAACTGGTCGATTCAAGTTGTTAACGGTACCTTGGAATTTATCAATGAAGATGAGACAAAGCTTGATAAAGAAGAGATTAATGACAGGGTGCTTGCATTTAGCCGGGCATACCAAAGCGGTAATGACAAGGTATGCGGATTCGCTCTTATTAATCTGATACCAATATTTAAGAAGATTCATGAAGTAGCATCGCAATATTAGCACATACAAAAACCACGACTCAAGACGAGTCGTGGTTTTTTGTATGTGTTATTTAAGCCATAAGAGGTACAAGGAAAGCAAATCCTAAGCAAACAATTATACCTGTTACGATAAGAACCACCGCGCAGTATCCCATGATATCTCTTGCGCCAAGGCCTGCAATACCTAAAGCAGGTAAAGCCCAGAATGGCTGCAACATATTGGTCCACGCATCACCCCATGCAATAGCCATACCGGTTACGGCAGGTTTTACGCCAAGAGCTGCACCTGCAGGCATCATGATAGGTCCTTGAACAGCCCACTGTCCGCCGCCTGAAGGTACGAAGAAGTTTACAATACCTGCAGAGAGGAATGAAAACAGCGGGAAAGTTCTTGTTGTAGAAATGCTTACGAAGAACTCACTGATAACACCGGCAAGAGAGCTTCCGTTAGGTCCTACGCCTGTCATCATACCCATGATACCGGCATAGAATGGGAACTGCAGAATGATACCGCCTGCGCTCTTTGCTGCGTCTGTGATTGCACGTACATAGCTGATCGGTGTCTTATGGAATATTACACCAAGTACTAAGAAGATCAGGTTTACTATATCAAGTGAAAGGTTAAACGAACCTGCGCTTACAAAGTAATAAATAAGATATATAATACCAAGTGCTGCAACTATTATAGAAAGAACCATATTGCGCTCTAATCTTTCGGCCGGTGTATCACCCTTCTTGTCTTCTTCAAATACTTCGTCTTTGAGAAGTTTAGAGTCAACTACGAACACGTCCTTATCATCGGGATGCATCTTGGCATTAACAAAGCCGACAATGATAATTACTGCTAATACAATTATAAGGTTCCAGGGTGAGAAGATTGTCTGTGAAGTAGGAATAGCTTCAGTAACAACTCCACCTGTCTGCTCTGTAGTAGTTTCGTTTAAGGAAGCGAGCTGGAGAGGAATAGATCCTGATGCGCCTGCATGCCATACTACGAAACCTGAATATGCAGAAGCGATGAGAAGTCTATAATCAACACGCTCTACCTTTTTGGCAACTTCTTTTGCTAAAATAGCGCCGACAACAAGACCAAAGCCCCAGTTGAGCCAGCAGCATATCATAGAAATAATTGTTACAAATACAATGGCTTGAACCGGTTTTTTCGGAACAGATGCCAATTTTACAATAAGTCTCTTAACAGCAGGCGCATTTGCAAGTGCAGTACCAAGTACGAGTACCAATGCCATCTGCATGGAGAACGCAAGCAAGGACCAAACACCCGAGCCCCATGCTGCAGCCACTTCTATAGGATTCATTCCTGTAGCGGGCATAGTAGCTATGAAAACAACTATGGTCAGAATGATACAAAAGATAAATGCATCGGGTAAGAATCTCTGAACCAGGTTTACACAGCCGTTAGTAAACTTCTTAAACATTATTATTCCCCCTTTGATATTGCTCGATTTGCACTAGTAGAGCTATACCCTAAGCCCATAAATTGTGCAAATGAAACATATGATATTAATAAAATATAAAATAATTATAAACTTTTTATAAAATAAAATCCAGTTTTTATGTAGAAAAGTTAAAACAATTGAATTTTAGCGGTAAAATGTATGAAAATTAAGACATTTCACTTAAAAATTTAAAAAAAGAACTTTTTTTTACTTTTGAATATGGTATCATATTCTTAAATATGGAATATTTGTAGTCATAAGGTGTTATGGGAGTTGCCGTATGATTGAGGTTCCGAAGATAAGGAGGATGGATTATGCTTGCAGCATTAATTCCGTTGTTTGACGGACAGATGGCCGTAAGAGGCTATTCGGTTTTTGCACAGAAACAGAATTATCTTAAGTCTCCGAGCTATAGTGGCGTTGCTCGTCTTGATGGAGCAGGTAACATACCTGGATTTGACATTATTGACAGCATGGGTATGGAGACGCTTTCCGGCGATTTAGAGATTTTTGTTGAGGCAAATAATGTATCTTTATTCGCAGATATACCACATCAGTGTCATGAAGATCATGGTAAGATAGTTCTTCTTATAGATAAGAGCGTTGAGCCGACAGATATGTATATAGATCGCCTTAAACAACTCAAGGAGATGGGATATAAGCTTGCTATCAGGAAGCTTATAGGAGCTGATTTTGAGAATTACAGAGAGATTATTAAGTTTATGGATTATATACTTATTAATCATCACAAGCTTGACATCTCCAAAGCAAGAAACTATTTTGAAAAGGTTTATCCTAACCTTAAAATTTGCGCAGTAGAGGTTGATACCAGAGAAGATTTTGACAAACTTGCCGAAGACGGACACTATGATTTATATGAAGGTGAGTTCTTCAGAATGCCTGTTACCGAAGGCGTTAAGGAAATAGCACCTCTTACTACGACATACATAGAGCTTCTTAATGTTGTCAATAAGCCTGATTTTGATCTTACGGATGCGGCTGATGTTATAGGACATGATACAGCGCTTGTTATATCACTTCTCGGAATGGTTAACAGAATGACTGTTAATGCGGGAGTATCATCTGTAAGACATGCTGCGGCGATGCTGGGACAAAAAGAGCTTAAGAAATGGATTAATACAGCGATTACCAAAGAGATGTGCCAAGATAAGCCAAGTGAGCTTACGAGAATTTCACTTCTTAGAGCGCGTTTTGCTGAGAATCTCGGCGGAGTATTCGGTCTTAGAGGAGATGATACGGCAGAGCTTTTCCTTATGGGACTCTTCTCAGTGCTTGATAAGATATTGGATATGCCGATGGAAGAAGCTATTACCAAGGTTAAGGTTTCTAAGGATATTCAGGATGCCTTGCTTAGAGGCGAGGGAAGATTGGCACATGTATATGATTTCCTTCTTGCATATGAAGATGCTTCATGGCAGGAGGTTTCGCGCCAGATGATAGTGCTTGGAATAGAGATGGAACCGGTATACGATGCGTTTAAAGATTCGCTTAGCTGGTATAGAAAACTTATTCCGGCATAAATAATAACAATAAGACGGGAGGCTGTTCATAAATGCCTCCCGTTTTTATTATAAATCTTTAAAGTCAAACTGCTTTTTACCTTCTGCAAAATCTGCGACAATCTGTCCGCATCCTCTTAGCTTATATTTATAAGTAACAAGACCGTCGAGACCTACAGGACCCCTTGGCGGCATCTTGGCGGTGCTGATTCCGACCTCCGCGCCAAAGCCATATCTAAAGCCGTCGGCAAAACGCGTGGAAACATTGTGATATACACCGGCGCTGTCAACGAGATTTAGGAATTTTTCGGCACAATCTGCATCTTCTGTAAGAATCGCATCCGTATGATGAGAGCCGTATTTATTGATATGAGAAATTGCTTCATCAACATTTGCAACTGTTTTTACGGTAAGCTTGTAGTCCAAATATTCTTTATAGTCGGATTCGCCCTTTGCATTAATAAATTCTATTTTATCTGCCGCAGCTTCTTTGAGACGCTCCATAAGCTTATCTGCAATATCTTCGTGAACAAGTAATGTCTCGGCTGCATTGCAGGCCGCAACATATTGCGTCTTTGCATCTATAATAATAGGGATGGATTTATCGATATCGGCAGCCTTATCCACATAGATATGACATTTGCCATCGGCGTGACCCATTACCGGAATATCTGAATTATCCATGATATATTTAACAAATGCGTTAGAACCTCT
>CAJOPM010000108.1 GCA_905236225.1 uncultured Eubacterium sp. | reverse complement strand
TAGTTGCTTTTTCTCCAAGGGTTACCGAAACTTTCTGCTCTTCGTAGCCATCACCGCTTTGATAAGCAACTGTTAGCGTCACCTCATCACCTGCGTTATATTTAGCTATATAATTTGCCAATTCTTCAAATGAAGTTACCTCATTTCCATCAATCGCCGTAATGATTTCACCGACCACAAGTCCTGCCTCATCTGCTGCAGATCCGCTTGTTACCTGTGAAATGTATGCGCCCTCTGGCATTGAATAGCTCTGGGCTATATCCTGCGTTACGTCTACGCCGGCAATTCCTAAATACGCTGTTCCTTCTGAATCAGAGTCACTAGAGCTGCTTCCGTTTTCGATGATGTCCTTAATTATTGATACGGCATCATTTATCGGAATGGCAAATCCCATTCCCTCTACATCCGTATCAGCATATTTTGAGGAATTGATTCCTATAACTTCACCATTTTGATTAATAAGAGCTCCGCCTGAGTTGCCGGGGTTTATTGCAGCATCAGTTTGAATAAGCTCATTTGTAATAGAAGAACCTGTTGTTTCATCCTCTGTGGTCACTTCTCTGTTTAATGCGCTGATTACCCCAGTGGTAACAGACTGGCCATATCCTAAAGCATTTCCGATTGCTATCGCTGTATCTCCGACGGAAAGCTCATCTGAATCGCCAAGCGTTGCGACCTTTATCTGGGAAATGGTATCGCTGTCAATATCATCAATTGACACCTTGACGATAGCAAGATCGGAATCTGAATCTGTACCCTGAATCTGTGCTGTAACTGATGTATCATCACAGAACTGAACTGAAACGCTCGTTGCACCCTCTACTACGTGGTTGTTAGTCACGATGTAGAGATAATCATCATCCTGCTCTACTATGATTCCTGAGCCTGCACCTTCCGATTCATAGCTTTGCGTCTGTCCGAACATGTTAGATACTTCTTCAGTGCTAACTACCGTGATTGCTACGATTGACGGCATCACATTGTCAACTACTTCTGAAACATCAAGTGTTGTAGTAGAATCTGATGTATCTGTGCTATCAACCTTCGTCGTATCTGTTGATGAAACTGTGGTAGCGCTTGCATCCTGAGCTGATGATGTGTCTGTCGTTCCATTTAATGCATTTGTAAGAAGTGTTGAACTTGCGCTAAATGCTCCTCCTCCGACAACGCCAACTGCTGCTGCAATTGCTACTGCTTTTAAGATGTTGCGTCTGAATTTGCTCAGCTTAACTGCCTTAACATTTGCCGCTGCATCTTCAATTGTAACGTCTTTGGCATCTACCACTTTATCGTTTGAATTAGTTGCCTGATAATAATAATTGTTTCCTGTGTATCTGTTGTCTTCCATAATATCGCTCCTTTTATTCTATTTCATATTTTTGTTTTCTTGACTTCTATGAAACAGATTATAGGAGCTGAATGTGATACAGATGTGATTCAAATTTTAAAAAAGTTTGGTTTTTATGTGTTGATTTTGTGACGATGCCATTAGGATTCAAAGAAAAGTTTGCCTAAATGGGAGTGCATTCGGGGACAATCCCCGGATGCACTCCCATTTAATCCTTTATCCCAAAAACGTTCCCAAAGTAACATAAACTATGCTCATTATGGTAAGCGCTATAGCCATTCCTATATATATAAATAAAAGTGACTTCTTATAGTCCATGTCAAATGCTGCCGATATCAGCGACCCTGTATAAGCTCCTGTCCCGGGAAGCGGCACTGCCACGAATGCCAAAAGTGCAATGAACTCTGCTTTTGTTACTTTCTCTTTATTAGCTTCGCCCTTTCGCATCATCAATCGTCCCAGCCAGCCACCGTCAGTCTTGCCTCTTCTCATTGCGGCTGCAAGACGCTTAACGCCATATAAAAAGAATGGTATAGGAATTACATTTCCTATGTAGCTAAGAATTATTGCCTTATGAAGTGAGACATCAAGTAAAACGGATACCAGCATTCCGGCTCTTAGTTCCATTACGGGAAACATTGAAACCACAAATACCATTGCTTCCTTTGATATATATTGTCCGAGCGTGTCCATAAATAAGTTAACCAGATATTCCAAAACTTCCTCCTGTTTATCTTTTGAGAGGTATTTTGCACGTAAAGTGAATCATACCACCATCGAAAGTCACATCTATTTTGCCATTATAAACCGAAACTATCTTCTCTACGATAGACAGCCCGATGCCATATCCGCCTCTTTCGATATTATGTGACTTATCTTCTCTGTAAAATCTTTCAAAAAATTTAGAGTAATCCTGCCCTTCTCCCTTTACATAAGAGTTAGAGATATCAAGAACAGCCATGCGCCTCTCTTTTGCAAGCATCAGCGCAATGCTACCGCCATCATCACAGTATTTTACAGCATTATCTACCAAAAGTGTAGTAAGCTGCGTAATATTGTCTTTATTTGCCTGCATTTTAAGTTCATCTGCCACATGATATGACAAAGACTTGCCTTTTGAATCGGCAACCGTAACAAATTCTTTTGCCACCGCTTCTACTACGGGCACAATATCTATTTGCGCAAAATCAATATGCCCGTTGTTTTCATCAAATCTTGCGATTGTTACAAGATTTTCTATAAGGCTGCTCATGCGCTCAATTTGCTTCATGGTAGATTCGTTCCACTCATTCGGGCCGCTTACCATAGCCTCTACCTCAGTGTTGGCGCGAATTACGGCAAGAGGCGTTTTAAGCTCGTGGCTGGCGTTGGTAATAAATTGTTTTTGTCTTTTGACATTTCTTATCTCGGGCTCAATAATGCCTTTGGAGAAAAAGAACACCGGGAAGAATATAATAATTATTCCAAAAACGCTGATATAAAGCGATGCTTTTAGTACTTTGTCAACAGATGAGAGCTGATATGATGCATCTAAAAATACAACTATTGTTTCTCCGTCTTCAAGCTGGGCGCTCTCATAAAAATAACTATCAATCTTGCCAAAGAAAAAACCCTTATCAAGCGCCTTTGCGGCATACTGCTGCGCATCATCGGAGTCCACAGCTGCGATGTGATCCATCTTGACAGATAAGAGGTTG
>CAJOPM010000107.1 GCA_905236225.1 uncultured Eubacterium sp. | reverse complement strand
GATTTGGATTTGGGAGCGTCATCAGGAGATAATATTGCATTTATATCCGAACAAATCTTAGAACATTGCGATATAAAGTTGTCAGAATTTTCTTTTATAAATGCAATATTGGAATCATTTCCTGCATTTTCTAATTGCTCTGCAAGATTGCCGACACGGAGCGCACCCACTATTTTTGCAGTACTTTTCATGGAATGAACCTTGATTGTATAGTCTTTGTAGTTGCCGTTATCATAATATTTTTGCAGCCCGTTTATATCTCAGACGAGATGCCCCCCGCCTCTAAGCAAAGCGTAGGGGGGAGAGAAACTTGTCTCAGGCGGGGTTCCCTAAAGGACTAGGAATGCTAAGCATTCCGTCGCAATCTTCGTCTGAGATATACGCTCCGCTTTTGATGCGCAGGGATTTGCACATGAAATATGTCAGCTAAAGCTGACGCAAATCCCGCGCCAAGTTTCGCGAGCGAGACTTGAATTTTGAATAGTTCACAAAATTTACACACTTTTATCCCTTGATATTCACATATTAAACATATCATTTTTAGGTGCGAAAAAATGTAAAACATAGGAGGGTTTAAATTGATTGAAATTAACCATCTGGTCAAGAAATATGGCGATCATGTTGCGGTAGATGATCTTACCATGAAGATTGAACCTGGAAGAATATACGGTTTTCTAGGGCCGAACGGCGCCGGTAAGTCTACAACAATGAATATAATTACAGGCTATATCGGAGCAACATCCGGTGATGTAAGTATCAACGGACACGATATATTAAAAGAGCCCGAAGAAGCGAAGAAAGCTATCGGGTATCTTCCCGAGATACCGCCGCTTTATAACGAGATGACGGTGTATGAATATCTTAGATTCGTTGCTGAACTTAAGAAAATTGAGAAAAAGGAAATAGCAAATACCGTAGATGAGGTGATGTCACTTACTAAGATTACAGATATGAAAGATCGCCTTATCAAAAACTTATCTAAAGGTTACAAGCAAAGAGTAGGATTAGCTCAGGCTATTATGGGTTATCCCGAAATTATTATATTAGATGAGCCGACTGTAGGACTCGATCCTAAGCAGATAATAGAGATTAGAGATTTAATAAGACAGCTCGGAAAGAAACATACTATCATTTTAAGCTCACACATTCTTACCGAGGTTAAAGAAGTCTGCGATTATATATTCATTATATCAAAGGGTAAACTTGTTGCTAATGACGAAAAGGAAGAACTCTTTGCAAGGATGAATGCTGAGAATCTCCTTCATCTTAAGGTTAGAGCAAATCAGGATAAGGTTAAAGAATTCTTTGACGGATATGAAGATGCAATAGATGTAAAAATCAATGAAGACGGCCAGGAGTGCGAGGTACTTGTTGAAACATCTAAAGACGTAGATGTAAGAGAAGAATTATTCTACGCTCTTGCGGATAAAAAAATGCCGATAGTAGAGATGTACTATAAGGGCAAATCCTTAGAAGATATATTCTTAGAGCTTACGGCAGCTGAGAAGGCGCCTAAATATGCGTTTATGCGCGACGGTGAGGGCGATGATGTGCCAGACACAAAAGATAATGACAATTTGGATGAAGAGACATATCAAAATGATGATGATACTACAGACGGAGGTGAAAACTGATGAAAGCAATATTTAAAAGAGAGTTTTTATCCTATTTCCATACCGTCTTAGGATTTATATTTATAGCAGCTATATTATTTTTCTTCGGACTTTATTCATATGCTTATAATATGGCAGGTGCATATTCAGAGGTAACATATCCTCTGCAGGCAATAACGTTTCTGTTTATGATTATAGTTCCTCTTCTTACTATGAAATCAATGGCAGAAGATAGGAAGACGAAGACAGATCAGCTTATTCTTACAGCACCTGTAAGTGTAGGCAAGATAGTGCTGGCAAAATTTATGGCAGTAGGCGCTATATTTAGCATAGCGGCAGGAATAATGTGCATTTATCCCATATGGCTTTCGAGATACGGAACTATAGCATATGGTGAGACTTATACAGGAATGCTTGGCCTGTGGCTCTATGGATTGCTTTGCATATCGATTGGTATATTTGTTTCATCTATAACTGAGAGTATGGTGCTTGCCGCAGTTATATCTTTTGTTGCGCTTTTTGTGGGATTTATGATGTCATCAATCTCAGAACTTATATCTGCGAGCGGCGCACTCGAGAAAGTTCTTAATTGCCTTGATATTACAGCGGGAATGGATAGCTGTATGGAAGGTACGCTCGATATTTCGGGAATTGTATATTATGTTACTGCTACGGCCCTGTTTTTATTCCTGGCATGCCAGGCAGTTCAGAAGAGAAGATGGAGCGGCGCCAAATCCAAGAAGGCTAAACTCTCCGTATTTAGCTCTGGCCTTATTGTGGCCGGAATTGTTGTATGCGTTTTAATAAATGTTGTTGTCGCACAGCTGCCTGAAGAAGTTAAGGCTATTGATGTTACGCAGGAAAAGCTATATACATTAACAGATGAAACCAAGGAATATATCCAGAATTTGGATAAAGACGTAACGATTTATGTGCTTGAAAAAGAAGCTGATGCAGATGATACGTTATCTAAGACATTAGATCGATACGAAGATTTGTCAAAACACATTACAGTAACATATGTAGATCCGAGCGTATCACCGAATTTCTACACCAATTATACTGATAGCGCGCCTACGGAAAATTCTCTTATTGTAGAGTGCGGGGATGTAAACACAGTAATATCTTATGATTCGATATACGAAACTGAGGCTAATTACAACACTTATGCATATGAGACGACAGGATATGATGGCGAAGGCCAGATAACAAGTGCGATTAATTATGTAACAAGCGAAGAACAGCCTGTTGTATATACACTTAGTGGTCACGGCGAATCATCGCTTGGTGACAGCTTTGAAGATGCCCTTAAGAAGATGAATATCAGTGTAGAGAGCTTTAGTTTGCTTGAGACTGAAGCGGTTCCTGAGGATGCTGAGTTTGTTATAATAAACGGAGCTACGTCAGATATTAATGAGGACGAGGCACAGATACTATGCGATTATATTAAAGGTGGCGGGCGTATGTTAATTACGCTTACCTACACGCAGGAAGATATGTCTAATCTCAAGGCGGTTCTTAATGAAATAAATATCTCTATGGAAGATGGAATTGTGGTTGAGCAGGATACAAGCAACTACTATAAGACACCGTATTATTTGCTTCCTGTTATTGTAAGCACAGACCTTACCACGGATATTTCCAATGATTATGTATTTATGCCATACAGCGTAGGTCTTGATATGGATATGGATTCATTATCAGATACGGAAAATATAGTAGAATTCTTCTCATCATCTGAAGATGCGATATCTAAAACTGATGCGGCAAATGCTACAAGTTATGAAAAGGAAAAGGGCGATATTGATGGACCGTTTGCTTTAGGACTGTGGTATACAAATACAGAAGAAACAGAAGATGAGGATGAAGAAGCTCAGATTTTAAGCGAAGTTATTGTATTATCTTCGGCAACGACATTTACGGATGAGGCCGACAATGTTGTATCCGGCACAAACCTTTCGTTCTTTAAGACTGCGGTTACTGAGCTGTTAGGAGATGATGAGGATTCTTCAAGTACAATCTCTATAGATGTTAAATCATATGAGAGCGAATCTCTTACCGTTTCCGAAGGAGCAGCGGAAGTTTATAGGGTGATGATGGTTTGGGTGCTCCCGGTTGCGCTTATAGCTGCAGGAATAATCATTTGGGTAAAAAGGAGAAGAGGCTGATGGAAAAGCAAAAAAAGATGCTGATTGTTCTTGCTGTTATTGTCGGAGTGTGTTTAATTCTTTGGGCTGTGCTTAGTATGGTCAATAAGAATAAAGAAGAAGCTGAGCAGGAAGATAAAGAGGCACAGACAAATTACGTACTTAATTTAGGAGAAGGCAGTGTTACTTCATTTACCTACAACTATGAAGGTACAGATTATACCTTTAACTATGATTCGGATGAGTGGACATCTGAGCAAATGGATGGCGAAGATCTAAATGAAGAAACTTTGCAGAATATGGCGGATGCCTTTGCAGTAATAGAGGCAAATGAAGTAATTGAAGATCCTGAGGATACTTCGGATTATGGACTTGAGGAGCCGACGGCGCAGCTTAGCATTACGACATCTGATGGAGAAGAGATAACAATTTATATAAATGCTTATAATGATATGACCGGAGAATACTTTATGACTACTTCTCTTTCAGATGATGTTTATGTGGTTGGAACAACAGTTTATGACTACATTACATCCGATCCTTCAACATTGATAGTTGAAGCTGATGATGAGACCGAAGGAGAAACCTCGGAATAATTATCAAGCGTCTTTCTGATAAGGAAAGACGCTTTTTGTTTATTTAATCGAAAAAATTTGGTAAACTATTAAATAGTCTAATAAAAAACACAGGCATTAATCTATTATTAAGGAGGAGAAGGTAAATGTACAAAATTTTAGGACTTAACCCGGGATCTACATCTACTAAGGTGTCATACTACGAGGACGAAAAGGAAGTCTTTGTAGAAAGTATTTCTCACAGCGCTGATGAGATTGCTAAATATGATAAGATTATAGATCAGTTTGAATTTAGAAAAGACAGAATCATGGAGATTCTTAAGGACAAGGGCGTAGATGTTAATGAGCTTTCATGTGTAGTAGCAAGAGGAGGACTTCTTCCGCCGCTTAAAGCAGGAGCGTACAAGGTTAATGACGCTATGGTAACACTTCTTAAGGAAAAGCCTGTTATGGAGCATGCATCAAATCTTGGTGCTGTTATTGCATATGAGATTGTTAAACCGCTTAATATACCGGCATTTATTTATGACGGAGTTACTGTTGATGAGATGATGGATATATTAAGAGTTACAGGTCTTAAAGAGCTTCCACGCCGCGGAATCGGGCATAACTTAAATACTCGTGCAGCAGCTATGAAGTATGCAAAAGAGCATGGTAAGGATTACAAGGATTGTAAGCTTATTGTAGTGCATCTTGGAGGCGGTATCTCGATCACTCTTCAGTATGGCGGCAAGATTGCAGATATTATTAATGACGAGGATGGCCCATTTGCACCGGAGCGCTCAGGAGAACTTCCATGTCAGGCACTTATTCAGTTTATGGAAGACGGTGGATATAGTGCTAAGGATTTGCTTAAGAAAGTTAAGAGCCGCGGCGGTATTGTAGCCCATCTTGGAACCAATGACACAAGAGATGTTGAAAAGATGATTGAAGATGGAGACGAGCACGCTAAGTTTATATATGATGCAATGGCTATGTCAGTAGCAAGAAATGTTGGTAAAGAAGCTGCAACTGTTGCAGGTGATATTGAAGGTATCGTTCTTACCGGCGGAATTGCATACTCTAAATACTTTACAGATGAAGTTAAGAAAAATGTTGAGTGGATTGCTCCTGTTACAGTTTATCCGGGAGAAAATGAGATGCAGTCACTTACTCTTGGAGCACTTCGTGTAATGAGGGGCGAAGAAGAGGCACACGAGTTTGAGGCATAAATAAAATATAGTAAAAGAGCGCACTTATAAGCCAAAAGGCTTATAAGTGCGCTCTTTTATTCTGATGGACGTATTATATAATTCCCAGAGCACCAAGCAATAGTAGAATAAGCAGCAACGGAGCAATGAAGCAGACAACAATCTTATATAGTATTCTTCTTCGGAATGTCTCGCCATTTTTTGTGGCTTCGTTGATTACGTAATCAGGCTTTACAACCCACCCGATTAGGATACAGGTAGCAACTGATACGATTGGCATTAATATGTTATTGGAAATATAGTCCAATATGTCCAGCAATTGACCTGTCGAGCCATTTGGCAAACTGATATCAAAATAAAGGGCATTATAGCCAAGGCATATGAATATTCCAATAGCAAGTGCGAAGGCGCATTCAATAATTGTTGCTTTTCTTCTTTGCCATCCGAATTTGTCTATTAAAGAGGCAACGACTGCTTCAAGGATAGATACAGAGCTTGTTATTGCGGCAAATAGGACCATAATAAAGAAAAATGCTCCAACAAGCGGGCCTATAGTGCCCATTGCATCAAAAACTTTTGGAAGAGCAACAAACATAAGAGAAGGTCCTGTGCTCATGCCTTCAGGGCCCATAAACACTATTACAGATGGAACGATCATTACGCCGGCAAGCAAGGCTATTAATGTATCAAAAAGTTCAATCTGATTTACGGACTTGACAAGGTTAAGATCATCTTTAAAGTACGAACCGTATGTAATCATAATTCCCATAGAGACTGATATGGAAAAGAACAACTGCCCCATGGCATCTACAATCACATAAAAAACGTCGGAAACAGATAAACTCTTAAGGGAAGGAACAAGATATACCTTAAGCCCGTCAAGGCCTGTAATTCCTGTTTCGGGATTTTCTGAGCTAATGGCGAAAAGAGAAATGCCTATAACCATTACAAAGACAATAGGCATAATGTATTTGGTGAATTTTTCAATTCCCTTTTGTACGCCAATTATGACGATTGCCGCTGTTCCGAAAAGAAATATTACATCAAATAAAATTGGAGAGATATTTGATGAGATAAATGAAGTAAAATATTCATCTGATGCCGCTTGTGCGCTATGACCGGAGACAAAGGTAATAACATATTTAACGATCCAACCGCCAATTACGCAATAGTAGGGGAGTATAAGAAATGGTATAAGTGATGAAAATATACCTACCCACCCGAATTTTTTGTTAATCTTAGCGTAGGCAGTAAGGCTGCTTTGTTTAGTCTTACGTCCGATTGAGACCTCACTCATAAGAAGGGTAAAGCCAAAAGTAAGTGCCAATATAATGTAGATTATCAGGAATAATCCGCCGCCATCCTTAGCTGCAAGGTAGGGAAAGCGCCATATATTTCCAAGACCGATAGCAGAACCGGCCGAAGCTAATATAAAACCAAATTTTCCTGAAAAAGAACTTCTTTGTTGATTCATGATTCCTATCTCCAAAAAAACATACCATATTATTATAGTAAAAAAAAATAAAATAGCAAGTAAAATAGCCATTCTCAAAATACAAAGGGTGATTTTCGCACTTTATTCTGATATAATAATTTTTGGACAGATTATACATCTTAGATTTAAGATGCCCCATTTTTAAATGAAGCGTGGGTGGGGGCTAACAGGACTTATTAGTGAGTCTAATATTAGCGATAATAACATATAGGAGGTAAAGCATGATTTACACAACGAGAATTGAATCTCAATGTCCCGTAGCGCAAGGCGCTCGTCACGGGGCAGCGCCCATTCCTGAAGAAGGTAAATGGGTTCAGGCCAAAGAAGTCAAAGATATTAGCGGATATACCCATGGAATAGGCTGGTGTGCACCTCAGCAAGGTGGATGTAAGCTTTCTTTAAATGTTAAAGACGGTATTATTCAAGAAGCTTTAGTTGAAACTATCGGATGCTCGGGAATGACGCATTCTGCAGCGATGGCAGCGGAAATACTCCCCGGACTTACTGTGCTTGAGGCACTTAATACAGATCTTGTCTGTGATGCAATTAATACAGCAATGAGAGAGCTGTTCTTACAGATTGTATATGGACGCAGCCAGAGTGCATTTTCAGATGAAGGACTTGCTATAGGAGCAGGACTTGAGGATCTTGGCAAAGGTGATCGTTCAATGGTGGGTACTATGTATGGAACATTGAACAAAGGACCCAGATATCTTGAGATGACAGAAGGATATGTTACGGAAGTTGCGCTTGATAAAGAAGATCAGATTATTGGATATAAATACGTTAACTTTGGCAAGATGATGGATTTCATTAAAGACGGTATGGATGCGAATGAAGCACTTAAAGAAGCTTCAGGGCAATATGGACGCTTTGATGATGCAGCTAAAGTTATAGATCCGAGAAAAGAATAGGAGGGAAGGATAATGGCATTATTTGAATCATATGAAAGACGTATAGATCAGATCCTCCCTGTGCTGGAGCAGTACGGCATCGAATCTATAGAAGCTGCAAGGCAGGTTTGTAAGGACGCCGGGTTTGATCCATATAAGATAGTAGAGGATGTTCAACCTATTTGTTTTGAAAATGCTAAATGGGCATATACCTTAGGAGCTGCAATTGCGATTAAGAAAGACTGCAAGAGTGCTGCAGATGCAGCGGCAGCAATCGGAGAAGGTCTTCAGGCATTCTGCATTCCAGGTTCTGTTGCAGATCACAGAAAAGTAGGTTTGGGACATGGTAATTTGGGTAAGATGCTCCTTAGTGAAGAAACCGAATGTTTTGCATTTCTTGCAGGTCATGAGTCTTTTGCAGCAGCAGAAGGAGCAATCGGGATTGCAAACAATGCAAATAAAGTAAGAAAGAAAGCCTTAAGGGTAATTCTTAACGGACTTGGTAAAGATGCAGCTAAGATAATTTCGCGAATTAATGGTTTTACTTTTGTAGAGACGCAGATGGATTATGCGACAGGCGAGGTTAAAGAAATCGAGAGAATCGCATACTCAGACGGACCAAGATCCAAGGTTAACTGCTATGGTGCCAATGATGTTACCGAAGGCGTGGCAATTATGTGGAAGGAGAATGTAGATGTTTCGATTACCGGAAATTCTACCAATCCGACCAGATTCCAGCATCCTGTAGCAGGTACCTACAAGAAGGAGAGACTTGAAGCCGGCAAGAAATATTTCTCTGTTGCTTCAGGCGGCGGTACCGGAAGAACACTTCATCCTGATAATATGGCAGCAGGACCTGCTTCATACGGAATGACAGATACTATGGGAAGAATGCACTCTGATGCACAGTTTGCAGGATCTTCATCTGTACCGGCTCACGTGGAGATGATGGGACTTATCGGTATGGGTAACAATCCGATGGTTGGTGCGACAGTATCTGTAGCGGTTGCTATAGAACAGGCATTAAACAAATAGAAAAGGGGGCAACGCCCCCTTTTCTATTTGTTTACTCATATTCCTCATTAAAAACATAATTATGTTCTAAGCATTAGCCGCACATTTTGCCATAATCGTTCCGAAAATCTTCCTGACCAAAGGCCCTGCTACCAAAAGTTGCCAAAATGTTGCCATAGGCAGGTTAATAAGGATAGCGCGACCCCAGTTAGCAAGGGTATCGGCATTGAAACCGCCGTGGTGGATAAGGGTAGCCGAAAGACTCATCATTGGGCACATGCAAATAATCGAAAAAATGGAAATTGAAAGAATTACAAAAATTGGTTTTGATCTTTCAGGCTTTACAACCATTCTTGAAAGCTTGCCGGCAATTGAACCTGCGATAAATGTATCTAAAACAAAAGCGATAAGGCAGGTAAGAGGAAGCTCGGCTAGAGTTTCTACAAATGTGTGGGCGTCAAATGCGCCTTTTTGCAAGGTGATGTTATAAAACACCATACCGAAAACCATGACAATAACCATCATGATAGTAAAAATTGTTTCTTGTAATCTGTTCTTTGGCATAATCTGACCTCTTTCTTTAAAGTTCATAGCAAAAAAATAAAGCAGTCAATATAATCCGTAAGGATCCTGCGCGACTGCATTTAGCTTTTCTATGCTTCAATTATAATACAAATAAGTAATAAAAGATGATGAAAAACTTAGAATATTTAGCAAAACATGCGAGAAAATTGACGAAGTTTAGTTAGAAAAAAATCTTCATAATTACCAATATATAGGGAGATGTTTTTGTGCAATATGTCAGT
>CAJOPM010000106.1 GCA_905236225.1 uncultured Eubacterium sp. | reverse complement strand
TAGCATTCCTAGTCCTTTAGGGTACCCCGACTGAGTATAGTTTGTCATACCCCCCACCTACGCTAACGCTTAGAGGTGGGGGATTTCGCCAACTGAGTTAAACTCTATCTGCACTGTCTGGTATAGAAAAGGCTAATCATATTCTTAAATACATTTATAGCTTCTTGACCCTTTTGAATCTTTGCAGACTTTACTGCATCCTTCATCTCATCCGGTGATATATCATCAAAATCAGCCGGATCCAAAGAGAGCCTGTACTCATAATCTACGTCGTTGCGTTCCTTTTCTCTGCCTGCTATAAGCGAATGATAAATCTGAAATACATTTGTCGTAAGATCTGTTACAGAATTGTAGTATTCATCAGGATCTATCATTGAAGCGGACGTCTCTTCATCAGAAGCTTTTTTGAACAATCCTTTCTTTGCAACAGTCATCTTGTCTATCCAGCTATCTATTTGCTCTATAGATTTTGTAATGCATTCATTTAATTCTTCGGTCTTTGTAACCTTGTCAACTTTTTTTGCCGTAAAGAGTTCTCTTAGCGAACTAAGATAAAAATAATCCAAAACCCAATTGTTGGATGCGCTCTTTATTTTACAGCTTTGGGCAAAATCTGAAAGTCTTTCTAATATAAATTGCTTGTTATAATCAAGATCGGAAAATCCCTTTTCTAAAATTTTCTTGAATTCATCATAGCTGACAGGATCGCTGCTAAGCATCTTACCTAATGCGCTTCCCATCTTCTCCAGTAAATACTCCTTAATCTCCACGATGAAAAATTCGTCAAATACTGCTTGGGGCATTTCCGCTATCTGCCCATCATAAAATTCGTTTACAATATCCACCTAATACACCTCTCTTTTAAGTCTATCTACTTCAGCCATTAAAGCCACGTAATTACCTTCAAGATTATCTGTGCTTCCGCCTCTAAGCTCATCCACCTGATCACATAACATATCGTATATCGGCTTAAGAGATAAATTACCTGCCACGCCCTTAAGAGCGTGACCGGCCGCAAAGGCTCCTTGTGCATCATTTGCCTTAACAGCTAAATCAAGTTGCTCAAAATTGGGATCTGTCAAAAACGCATCAAGGCAGGTCTTATATAGCTCTTCGTCGTCTAGAAACCTCTCCATCGCATCATCAACATCTGCCCCATATTGCCTAAGTTTAAAAATAAAATCACCAGCCATATATTTTCCCCCATATGCACAAAGTTAATTAAAGGACTCTAAAAACATATGATAGTTTTTGTTAAATATAATTATACTATTAATTATTTTAATTCACAATAAGACAAAAGCGCTGCTATGAAATCCACAGCAGCGCTTCTAACTAACTATCTCTTATCGTAACGCTTAGACACTTTCTTAACATTTGGAGCAGATGATTTTTTCTTCTTGCTTTGATTTTTCTTTTTCCCACTGCTCTTTATTGTCTCGTCAGAAGACTCACTTTGTGTCTCGTCCGATGATTCATCAATATTTTCGGCTCCTTCCACGGCCGGTGTTAAGTTTCTTACCTTATAAGCCTCCTCAGCTTCTTTATCTATAATCAGATGATTCTTGCCTAGCTTAAGTTTCATTGTGTACCACAAACTTCCGGCAATCGCTATAGATGAATACGTACCACTGATAACACCTACAATAAGCGGGAGCGTAAAGTCTTTAATACTGGACACTCCAAATATATACAAAACAAACACCATTATAAATGTTGTAAGCGATGTATTGATTGAACGTCCGATTGTCAGCGTGATTGCCCTGTTAGCGGCATCCTTAACACGTGTTGCATCCCTTTCCCTGCGCATATTAGCAAGGTTTTCACGGAACCTGTCAAATATTACGATAGTATCATTAATTGAGTAACCAATCAGCGTCAGCATAACCGCAATAAATGTTCCACCAACAGATATTCTCGTAAACGCATAGCATGCAAGCACTATAAGCACATCATGTACCAAAGCAAACACAGCCGAAGATGCATATCTTATATCTCTAAATCTAAACCATATATATATCAGCATCAATATAACGGCTATAATTACAGCCCACAATGCATCGCTTCGCATCTCAGAGCTTATCGTAGAACTGATTGATGTGGTCTGAATATCTTCTTCTGTAACGCCAAAGTTCTCTTCAAGAGCAGTCGCAAGCTCCTCCCTTTGATCCAAATCGAGCGTTCCGGTCTTAATTACCACTGAAGTAGAATCGGTAACTTTCTGCGTCTGAATATCGCTATCCCCTGTTACCTGCTCAACAACAGGAACCACTATCTCATCTATCTCTTCGATCGTATAATCTTCATCAAATGCTACCGTCGTAGACGTACCACCTACAAACTCCAAGCTGTAATTAAGCGCATTTCCTTCTCCCGAGCTGCTAACGCCCATCGTAATAAATCCGGCAACAATTACCGCTAAGGAAATACAATAAAAAGCTCCTCTCTTGCCGATGAAATTAATCGTTCTTCTTTTCTTCGCAGATTTATAAAGCTTGGGATTCTTAGCGCCAAGTCCATAAAAAGCGAAAAGTAGCAACCTGGTAATAACAAGAGCCGTAAACATCGATAAAATAATACCAATTGCAAGCGTAGCCGCAAATCCTCTTACCGATCCTGATCCTCTTGCTCCAAGAACAGCTGCCGCAATAAGTGTAGTAATATTACCGTCAATAATAGCGGAAAGTCCCTTCTTAAATCCTGTCTTTATAGCCATATTTACGCTACGGCCTTCAGCTATTTCTTCTCTGATTCTGGCAAATATAATAACATTGGCATCAACAGCCATACCTACCGACAATATTACACCGGCTATACCCGGAAGGGTAAGCGTTACATCAAACACGTCGATTACAGCTATAAGCAATACGCCATAAAGGGCAAGAGCAATAGCTGCTGCCACTCCGGGAACTGCATAAACTACCATCATAAATATAAGTATTATAATTACGCCTACTACAGCTGCCTCAACCGATGTTTTAATTGCATCAGCCCCAAGCTGAGGACTAACTACCTCAGACTGAATCTCTTCAAGCTCTACCGAAAGAGAACCCACTCTGATAAGTGATGCCAATTGCTCAGCATCTTCATATGACTCCATACCTGTAATCTGGCACTCACCACCGGATATTACACTTTGTACGGTCGGCGCACTAATTACCTCATCATCGAAAACGATAGAAAGCTGCTGATTAAGATATTCCTCTGTCATCTGCGCAAAAATCTCTGCGCCTTCATCTGTAAGGGTAAGATTAACAACATACCCACTGTCATTTACATCACTTCCGGAAGAAGCCGCCTGTGCATCAGCTACGTCATCACCGGTCATAAATGTTTCACCGTCCGGCGTCTGGAATTCCAACGAACCGGGTGTTCCAAGTTCTTCTAAAATCTCATTAGCATCTGTGACTCCGGGAATTTCCACGGCAATTCTATCGTCACCTTGCTGATATACCTGTGACTCAGTGCTATAACTTTCAACACGGCGCTGAAGCTTGTATATAGTATCCGCCATATCATCTGCTGAAGGTGTATCACCTACTGCCTGATATGTAATACTGACTCCACCTGCCAAATCAAGTCCTAACTCGATTCCTCCATCATCCTTGCTTGAAACTGTGGATTTCATAGTACCGAATGAATAATACCCCAGCAACACTATACAAGCAAAAATAACGATAAGCGCAATGACGCTTTTTGATTTTTTCATCTTAAGTTACTTCCCTTCCTTATTACTTATAAAAGACCATCTTCATCGGCCAAAGCGGCCTTTATCATGATGGCACATTCTACTCTTTTTTTCTGAAGAACGCACCCTATATCATATGTACCGTTAATATCACCGGCAAAATGATATGCATTGGCTGCGCAGCCTCCACTGCAATAGAATCTTGCAAAACATTCCCTGCACTCCGGCTTTGAATAAACATTGCAACCTCTAAACATCTTTTGAAGCGATTTATTATTGACGCCACTATAGACATCTCCCATCTTAAATTCGTCTATACCTACGAACTGATGGCATGGAAACAGCTCCCCCGTAGGAGTAACAGCTAAATACTCTGTTCCGCTTCCGCATCCTGAGAGTCTTTTATAGACGCAAGGACCGCCTTCTAAATCTATCATAAAATGGAAAAAATTAAAACCCTTTCCATTTTTTGCTCTCTTTAGCATTTCTTTAGCTAAGATATCATATTCATCTAAAAGCTTATCTATATCTTCATTTCTGATGGCATAATCATCACTTGGCGGTGCCACCACAGGTTCAACTGAAATCTGATCAAATCCTTCGTCTGCAAGCGATAAAACATCCTTAGAAAAATCCAGATTATAATGTGTATATGTTCCCCTTACATAGTAGCTTTTATCTCCTCGAAGAGTAGAAAACTTTTTAAATTTCGGAAGCACATAATCATAGCTTCCATCGCCCTTTGGAAATGGTCTCATTCTGTCATGTACTGATTTTCTTCCGTCAATACTCAAGACTACATTGTCCATATTCTCGTTGGCAAATTTCATTATGTCTTCATTAAGAAGAACACCATTGGTTGTAAGCGTAAATCTAAAATGTTTATCGTATTTGTCTTCGAGCGATCTGCCATATGCTACAAGCTTTTTTACGACTTCGAAATTCATAAGCGGCTCGCCGCCAAAAAAATCAACCTCAAGATTTCTGCGCCCTGCTGAGTTTTTGACGAGGAAATCAAGAGCTGCCTTTCCCGTTTCATATGACATCAGTTGACGCTTTCCATGATATTCACCTTCTGATGCAAAACAATATTTACACGAAAGATTGCAATCATGTGATACGTGCAAGCAAAGGGCTTTTACCACGACAGGGATATCTGCCGCATTTGCCCTGGCTATCGCGTCCTCATACTCATCTTTTGTAAACAGTTGATTGGCATCAACAAGCGCATCTATATCATCAAAACTTTCCAAGATGTCTTTAGGATCATATTTACCCTCTAATCTGGCAAGCGTCTTATCTCTGCCATCTTCAATATATGTATCTAGCACCTCATACATTACATCATCCACTACATGTACACAGCCGCTATTTATATCAAGTACGATATTATATCCGTTATTTTTATATTTATGTATCACCTTATATCAATTCCCTTCGGCATACTCTCAGTGATAAGCATAGCAATGGCAGGCCCTGCAAATTTGCAGGGTCTGCCGCTTCATTCATAGCTTTAGGGCAAGACTCGTTTGCAAGTCTTGCGCGCCGGATTCGGGTCTGCTTCAGCAGACAAATTCCTGTCCGAATCCGTGCGCATCAAAAGCGGAGCGTTTAACTTAAG
>CAJOPM010000105.1 GCA_905236225.1 uncultured Eubacterium sp. | reverse complement strand
CTTAGAGCGGACGCAGCCAGGAAAATATATTTGGCAAAAGGTCGTCCGTCTGATAATCCGCTTATAGTTCACATCAGTCGCATAGAAGATGTTGAGACGATAGCGTGCGATATTCCAAAGGAATTCTATCAGATTGCAAATGCTTTTTGGCCCGGCCCACTTACTGTTATCCTAAAGAAGAAGTCTGTTGTGCCTTACGAGACCACAGGCGGTATGGATACGGTGGCAATCAGAATGCCGAGTCATCGCGTAGCAAAAGATCTGATAGACAGGTGCAAAGGCTTTGTTGCAGCGCCCAGCGCCAATTCTTCGGGAAGACCTTCGCCGACCAAAGCATCACATGTATATGAAGATCTGCAGGGCAAAATTCCTATGATACTCGATGGCGGCAGCGTTGGAATAGGCATAGAATCAACTATTATAGATTTATCTACAGCCAAGGAGGATTATGCCATTCTAAGACCGGGATATGTTACAGCCGAGGCGCTCTGCGAAGTTTGCGGACTGCAGTTTAGGATGGGCGGGGTGATAGCCGATGACTCGGACTGTGTGCCCAAGGCGCCCGGCATGAAATACAGACATTATGCGCCGAGGGCGGATATGGTGATTGTAAGCGGAAGAGGAGCCTGTGACTACATTGTTAATGAGGCTACAAAGCGCAAAGAGTTGGGAGAAAATGTAGCAGTCATATGCAGCAGCGAACATCAGGACATTTTTAAAGAGTTTAATGCGCATCCTCTTGGCTCATTTCAGAACTTAGACGAGGTCGCATCAAAGCTTTTTGATACGCTAAGAGATTGTGATGGCGAGAATGTAGATTTTATTTATTCTGAAGAATTTTCCGAAGAAGGAATCGGATGCGCCGTTATGAACAGGCTTGTTAAAGCCGCAGGCGGTAATATAATAAAACTCTAGGAGGACATCGTGTGGATAAGGTTAACAGGATAATTTTCGTATGCAAGGCGGGAACGCTAAGAGCACCGATGGCGGCAGCGATATTTGCACAGATTCCGCTTAATTTTCAAGTTGATATAATGTCTAGGGGACTCATAGTGCTGATGCCCGAGCCGCTAAACCAAAAAGTTGAGGCTATTCTAATAAGTAATAATTTAGCGCTTGATAATTACAGCTCGAGGCAGCTTGAGGCAGAAGATATTATAGAAGGTACAATTATTATTACGTTTAGCTCAAAGCTTCGTGATAAGATAGCGCAGACATTTGAATATGAAGAAGTATATGTGCTCACCGAATTAGTGGGAAATGAGCTTGAAATTCTCGATCCTTATGGCGAATCGGTACAGATGTACGGATTGTGTTTTGAGACGATGCAAAACTCTCTTAAGGATCTTGCAATCAGATTAAACAGCAGCAATGGGAGATTGGTAAATGAGTAAGAAAAGACAAAATTATATTTCATGGGATGAATATTTTATGGGGGTTGCCAAGCTGTCCTCTATGAGATCCAAAGATCCAAACACCCAGGTTGGCGCCTGTATAGTCAGTCAGGACAACAAGATATTGTCTATGGGGTACAACGGCTTCCCAAGGGGCTGCTCTGATGATGTGTTCCCGTGGGCAAGAGAGGGCGACGATGAGCTTGAGATTAAGTACTCTTATGTAACTCATGCTGAGCTAAATGCGATTCTTAACTATCGCGGCGGCAACTTAGAGGGAGCGAAGATTTATGTATCGCAGTTCCCGTGCAATGAGTGTGCCAAAGCGATAATTCAAAGCGGAATTAAAACCGTTGTATTTGAGGATGACAAATACAAAGATACGCCATCCGTACTGGCCTCTAAGAAAATGTTTGATGCCGCACAGATAAGATATTACAAATATATACCGACCGAAAGGAATATAGAGCTTTTACTATAGAAAGAAAACGCTGATGGCATTAAGCCCCTTCTGATAATAGTAAGCTTTACCCCTGCTTAAAGCTAACGTTTTTGAAACGGGGGTAAAGCTTGCATTGCGTTCAAATTAATGTTAGAATACATTCATTCGTATTGACGCATCGCGTTATACGCTCGTTCTGTATGGATATCATGACACATCGTCACAGATTTCCGGATTT
>CAJOPM010000104.1 GCA_905236225.1 uncultured Eubacterium sp. | reverse complement strand
ATTAAAAAGAGAATAGGTTGTTCTTCATTTTACTTAGGAGCAGAGGCAAACACCGATCTTACATATGAAAGCTCTAATACTAAATACGTAAAAGTAACATCTGAAGGCAAGGTCAAAATACGGGGCAAAAAAAGCACCAATACTACCGTTAAGATAACTATTAGGGCAGCGGCAAGCTCCGAATATCAAGAAGCTACCAAAACTGTCAAAATCAAAATTTTGGCACCGAAAAAACCCACAATAAAGAGTTATGTCAGATATTATGCATATTCCGTTGAACTTATATGGAAGAAAAATTCCAATGCAAACGGTTATCAAGTGCAGATTTCATCGCGGTCAAGCTTTAAGACAAAAAGAACAATCAATGTTAGAGGATATAAGAAAAACAGAGTTATTATAAGCGGGTTGTCCAACAGACGCGGTTATTATTGCAGAGTGAGAACTTATGCCAAGGTTAATGGTAAAAAATATTATTCTGCATGGAGTAAGAAAACGAGGAAAGGCTAATATGTACGAAATTCTACATACAGACAAAGATGCTAAGGCCGGCGTGCTTCATACGGTTGATGGTGACATTATGACGCCCGTTTTTATGAATGTTGCGACGGCGGCGGCAATTAAAGGCGCAGTCTCTGCTGTGGATTTAGAACAGCTTAAGACTCAGGTTGTCTTAGCGAATACATATCATCTTCATGTAAGACCGGGCGATGATATAGTATATGAAATGGGCGGCGTATCAAAATTTATGTCATGGAAAGGCCCGACGCTTACCGACTCGGGAGGGTTTCAGGTCTTTTCCCTGGCAGATCTTAGAAAGATTAAAGAAGAGGGGGTCACATTCCATTCTCATGTGGATGGCCGCCTCATATTTATGGGGCCTGAAGAGAGTATGCAAATACAGTCAAATCTTGCATCTACCATTGCAATGGCGTTCGATGAATGTCCGCCGGCGCTTGCTCAAAGAGAATACGTAAAAGAGTCCGTTGAAAGGACGTACAGATGGCTTTTAAGATGCATAGATGAGATGAAAAGGCTTAATTCATTGGAAAAAACTATCAACAAAAAGCAGATGCTCTTTGGTATCAATCAGGGGGCGGTTTTTGCAGATATCAGACAAGATAATGCTAAACGCATAGCACAGCTTGATTTGGACGGGTATGCGATAGGCGGACTTGCGGTCGGAGAAACCCACGAGCAGATGTACGATATGTTAGAGGCCACTGTGCCATATTTGCCAAAGAACAAGCCAACTTATCTTATGGGCGTGGGCACGCCGCAAAATATATTAGAAGCCGTAGAAAGAGGAGTAGACTTTTTCGACTGCGTATATCCTACGAGAAACGGAAGACACGGACATCTTTATACAACTTATGGCAAGATTAATCTTTTTAATAAAAAATATGAGACAGATACAAGACCAATCGAAGAGGGATGTAAGTGCCCTGCCTGCAAAAGTTTTAGCCGCGCTTATATAAGACATCTTCTCAAGGCTAAAGAGATGCTCGGTATGAGACTGTGTGTTATGCATAATCTTTATTATTACAACAACCTGATAGAAGAAATCAGAATTGCCATATGCGAAGGAAGATACAGCGAATTTAAGAAATCAAAGCTTGAGCTTATGCGCAGTCAATGAGTAAAATAATCCTTGCCCTATCGCAAGCTATTGTGTATTATTAAGAAAGCGCACTCATTTATAGTGCTATGTTATAAAGTTTATATTTAGGAGGAAAAACAATGTCGCTATCATCATTATTTTTGACAAGCTCTTCATCCGGAGGCAGTAGTACTATCATGATTATATGGATAGTAATTCTTTTTGTGTTTATATGGTTCTTTATGTTCCGTCCTCAAAACAAGGCTAAGAAGCAAAAAGAGGCCATGCTTGCATCTATGGAGCCGGGAGATACGGTTCTTACTACAGGCGGCTTTTATGGCACTCTTATTGATGTATCCGAAGATACTGTAATCGTTGAATTCGGAAACAATAAGAACTGCCGTATACCTATGCAAAAGGGAGCAATAGCAGAAATTGAGAAACCTGAAGATGCAATAGAGTCATCTGAAGAGAAAGAAGATAAGAAATAAAATGAAATTTCATATTGGAGTAATCAAAGGAGACGGAATAGGACCGGAGATTGTTGAAGAAGCAAAGAAGGTTCTTGATCGTATAGCAATAAAATACAATCACGAATTTGAATATGAAGATATACTTATGGGCGGATGCTCAATTGATGCATGCGGAGAGCCTCTTACAGATGAGGCAATTGCTGCGGCAAAAGCATCCGATGCTGTGCTTATGGGGTCGATAGGCGGAAACACATCTACGTCGCCCTGGTATAAGTTGCCGCCAGACAAGCGCCCTGAGGCGGGGCTTTTAAGACTTAGAAAAGCGCTTAATTTATTTGCTAATCTTAGACCGGCTTATCTTTATGATGAGCTTAGAGGTGAGTGCCCGCTTAAAGACGAGATAATAGGAGACGGATTTGATCTTGCTATTATGAGAGAGCTTACAGGAGGCTTATACTTCGGAGAAAAGAAGACAGAAGAAGTAGATGGCGTATTAAAGGCAACGGATGTCCTTACATATGACGAGAATGAAATCAGACGTATTGCCATCAAGGCATTTGAATCTGCAAAAAAGAGAAGATGCAAAGTGACAAGCGTTGATAAAGCTAACGTGCTTGATTCATCAAGACTTTGGCGTAAAATTGTTGACGAGGTAGCAGCTAATTATCCGAATGTTTCGTATGAGCATATGCTTGTTGATAATTGTGCCATGCAGCTTGTTAAAAATCCCGGCCAGTTTGATGTGATTCTTACAGAGAATATGTTTGGAGATATATTATCCGATGAGGCCAGCATGGTTACTGGGTCACTGGGAATGCTCTCATCTGCCAGCTTTAATGATTCGTCATTTGGGCTTTATGAGCCAAGCGGTGGCTCTGCGCCTGATATAGCAGGAAAGGGAATAGCTAATCCTATTGCTACAATATTAAGTGCAGCTATGATGCTTAGATTTTCATTTGATCTTTCCAAAGAAGCAGATGATATAGAGGCAGCAGTAAGAGCTGTACTTAAAGAAGGGTATCGTACTATTGATATTATGCCGCATTCTGATGAGGAAAGAGCAGCAGTAAAACAGATAGGAACATCCCAAATGGGAGATTTAATAGTTGAGCATATTTGAAAGGAAGGATAATCATTATGAGAAGTGATAATGTAAAAGTCGGTATGCAGCAGGCACCGCACAGATCACTGTTTAATGCACTTGGATTTACCAAGGAAGATTTAGAAAGACCGCTTGTTGGAATTGTTAGTTCATATAACGAAATAGTTCCCGGACATATGAACATTGATAAACTCGTTGAGGCTGTTAAGCTCGGGGTATCAATGGCAGGAGGAACTCCGGTAGTATTCCCTGCTATTGCAGTATGTGACGGAATTGCTATGGGACATGTGGGAATGAAATATTCTCTGGTAACCAGAGATCTTATTGCGGACTCTACAGAGTGTATGGCGCTTGCACACCAATTTGATGCGCTTGTTATGGTGCCTAACTGTGATAAGAACGTGCCCGGTCTTTTGATGGCAGCTGCAAGAGTTAACGTTCCTACAGTATTTGTAAGTGGCGGACCGATGCTTGCAGGTCATATCGGAGGAAGAAAGAGATCATTATCTTCTATGTTTGAGGCTGTAGGCTCATATGCAGCAGGCACTATGACAGAGGAAGAGGTTACGGAATTTGAAAATAAAGTTTGTCCTACTTGCGGTTCTTGCTCAGGTATGTACACGGCTAATTCAATGAACTGCTTAACCGAAGCACTCGGTATGGGACTTCGCGGCAATGGTACAATACCTGCTGTTTATTCAGACAGAATCAAGCTTGCTAAGCATGCAGGTATGGCAGTAATGGATATGCTTAAGAAGAATATTCGCCCCAGAGATATCATGACTAAGGAAGCAATATTAAATGCTCTTACCATGGATATGGCTCTTGGTTGTTCTACCAACTCTATGTTGCATCTTCCGGCTATTGCGCATGAGGTAGGTTTTGACTTTGATATATCATTTGCAAATGAAATCAGTGAAAAGACACCTAACCTTTGTCATTTAGCTCCGGCAGGTCCTACATATATGGAAGATTTAAACGAAGCCGGCGGTGTGTATGCTGTTATGGCAGAGCTTGCTAAGAAGGATCTTCTTAACCTTGACTGCATGACTGTAACAGGAAAGACTGTAGGCGAGAATATTAAGGATGTTAAGAATGCCAATCCTGAGGTTATAAGACCTATAGATAATCCTTATTCACAAACAGGCGGACTTGCAGTTCTTAAGGGCAATTTGGCTCCTGACGGAGGCGTGGTTAAGCGATCTGCTGTTGTTGAAGAGATGATGGTACATGAAGGTCCGGCAAGAGTATTTGATAGTGAAGAAGATGCCATTAATGCAATTAAAGGCGGTAAGATAAATGAAGGTGATGTTGTAGTTATTCGTTACGAAGGACCTAAGGGTGGCCCCGGAATGAGAGAGATGCTCAATCCTACATCAGCTATAGTAGGAATGGGACTTGGTTCATCAGTAGCGCTTATTACAGACGGTCGTTTCTCGGGAGCAAGCCGTGGAGCAGCTATCGGACATGTCTCACCTGAGGCAGCTGTAGGCGGTCCAATAGCATTAGTTGAAGAAGGAGATATTATCAAGATAAATATACCGCAGATGAAATTAGAGCTTGATGTATCTGATGAAGAACTTGCTAAGAGAAAAGCAGCTTGGAAGCCGAGAAAGCCAAGAGTTACAGAAGGCTACCTTGCACGCTATCAACAGATGGTGACATCCGGAAGCACGGGAGCAATATTAAAGACTCCGACTTTTGAATAAGAAAGGCGAAAACAATGTTTCTTACGGGAGCTCAGATAATAATTGAATGTTTAAAGGAGCAGGGGGTGGACACCGTCTTCGGTTATCCCGGAGGCGCCATCCTCAACCTGTACGACGAATTATATAAACATAGCGATGAAATAAAGCATGTACTTACCTCGCATGAGCAAGGGGCGTCGCATGCTGCAGACGGATATGCAAGAAGCACCGGAAAGGTTGGAGTATGCTTTGCTACTTCAGGCCCCGGTGCTACTAATCTTGTTACCGGTATAGCGACGGCGTATATGGATTCGATACCAATTGTTGCAATAACCTGTAATGTAGGCTGTTCCCTATTAGGAAGGGACAGCTTTCAGGAAATAGACATCACCGGTATCAGTACTCCTATTACCAAGCACAATTTTATAGTCAAGGATGTTAATGATCTTGCCAAGACGATTCGAAGAGCGTTTAAGATAGCGCAAAGCGGAAGACGTGGCCCTGTGCTTGTAGATGTGCCGAAGGATGTTACGGCGCTTAAAGCTGAGTACAAGAGCGAGAAAATAGCGCAAATATCTCCGATAACAGAGAGTATTAAGGAAGATGACTTAGAAAAAGCTGTATCGATGATTAGAAAATCACAAAGGCCGGTTATATTTGCCGGTGGAGGTTGTGTGTTATCAGATGCATCCAAGCAGCTTAAAACTTTTGCAGATATAGTTGATGCGCCGGTATGCGATACTCTTATGGGTAAAGGCGCATTTTCGGGTACCGATGAAAGATATACCGGTATGCTTGGCATGCATGGTACCAAGACATCTAATCTCAGCGTTCAAAAATGTGATTTGCTAATTGCCATTGGCACCAGATTTTCTGACAGAGTTTTTGGTAAAGCTGATAAATTTGCACCAAAGGCAAAGATACTGCAGTTTGATGTAGATCCTGCAGAAATTGGCAAGAATATCAGAGTAGATGCAGAGGTTATAGGAGATGTTGCAGAGATTCTAAACAGAATTAATGTCAGGCTTGAACAGCAGTCACATAAGCCGTGGATGGAAGAGATATCAAAGCTCAAAGAAAACTTCCCGCTCAAATCATGTAAAACAGGATTTAGCGGACCTACTATTATCGAGTCTATCTACGAGAAGACCAAAGGTGATGCGATTATAGTAACAGAGGTTGGTCAGCATCAGATGTGGGCTGCACAGTATTACAAATACACTAAGCCCAGGACGCTGCTTTCATCCGGTGGACTTGGTACTATGGGATTTGGGCTTGGAGCTGCGATAGGAGCACAGATAGCAAATCCAAACAAACAGGTTATCAATATAGCGGGCGATGGATGTTTTAGAATGAACATGAATGAGATAGCTACAGCGGTAAGACAAAAGCTTCCGCTTATAGAGGTTGTCATCAATAATCATGTTTTGGGAATGGTTCATCAGTGGCAGGAGCTTTTCTATGAGCAAAGATATTCCAATACTGTATTGGAAGATAAAACCGATTTTGTTAAATTGGCGCAGGCTATGGGAGCGCAGGCTCAAAGGGTCACAAATAAGTCTGAATTTGAAGAAGCGTTTGACAAAGCACTTGCATCTAAAGAACCGTTTCTTATAGATTGTATAATAGATGAAGATGACAAGGTATGGCCTATGGTAGCGCCCGGCAAGCCTATAAATGACATTATGATGCCGGATGAAAAATAAACATACCACTTTATTAAATGTCATCTTTGTTAAAAATTTATTGAAATGTTTAATATATGATATATAATAACAATGTTCGGTAACAGATGGTTACCACAGATTTAAGAAACATACACAGGAGGAATTAAAGAAAATGGGAAGAGTATATAACTTTTCAGCAGGTCCGGCCGTATTGCCGGAAGAGGTACTTAAAGAAGCACAGGCTGATCTTATTGATTACAAAGGTTGCGGAATGTCCGTAATGGAGATGTCTCATCGATCTAAAATGTTTGATGACATTATCAAAGAAGCTGAGGCTGATATCAGAGAGCTTATGGGAATTCCAAACAACTACAAAGTTCTGTTCCTTCAGGGCGGTGGATCTCTTCAATTTTCAATGGTTCCGATGAATCTTAGTATGACCAGAAATGGTGTTGCAGATTATATTGTAACCGGAAACTGGGCTAAGAAGGCATATCAGGAAGCTTCAAGATTTATCAAAGCTAATAAGATAGCAAGTTCTGAGGATAAGACATTTACATATATCCCGGATTGCTCAGATCTTGAAGTAAGTGATGACGCTGATTATGTATATATATGTGAGAATAATACTATTTATGGAACAACTTATAACGAACTGCCGAATACCAAAGGAAAGCTTTTGGTTTCTGACCAGTCATCAATGTTTTTATCAAGACCGGTAGACGTTAGCAAGTATGGTCTTATCTTCGGAGGAGCTCAGAAGAATATCGGACCTGCAGGAGTATGTATTGTAATCGTAAGAGAAGATCTTATTCCCGAGGAGGATGTTAAGAATATTCCTAACATGCTTCAGTACAAGACACATGCTGATGCAAATTCACTGTTTAATACACCTCCATGCTGGGGAATTTACATGTGCGGTCTTGTATTTAAGTGGCTCAAGAAAATGGGCGGCCTTGAAGTGATGAATCAAAGAAATATAGAAAAAGCTAAGATTCTTTATGATTATCTTGATCAAAGCGATATGTTTACAGGAACCGTAGTAGCTAAGGATCGTTCACTTATGAATGTACCATTTGTTACTAAGGCAGGAGATAAAGATCTTGAGGCGAAGTTTATTGCCGAGTCTAAAGAGGCCGGAATGGAGAACTTAAAGGGTCACAGAACAGTCGGCGGAATGCGCGCAAGTATCTATAATGCTATGCCTAAGGCGGGCGTAGAGAAGCTTGTTGACTTTATGGCAGAGTTTGAGAAGAAGAACAAATAATATATCAATAGAAAAGGAAGAATTATTATGTACAAATATGCGTGCCTTAATCCAATCTCGAATTTAGGACTCGACAAATTCGGGGCTGATTATGAAAAGACAGAAGATAATAATGCAGCAGATGCAATTCTTGTCAGAAGTGCAAAAATGCATGATATGCAGTTCTCTGACAATCTTCTTGCAGTTGCAAGAGCAGGAGCCGGAGTTAATAACATTCCGCTTGAGAAATGCGCAGAGCAGGGAATTGTAGTATTTAACACACCCGGAGCTAATGCAAACGGTGTTAAGGAACTTGTTATAACAGGTATGCTTCTTGCATGTCGCGGTATCGTTGATGGTATCAACTGGGTCAATGACTCAGCAGATGATGCTGACATTGCCAAGACAGCTGAAAAACAAAAGAAGCAATATGCAGGTTCTGAGATTTTAGGCAAGAAACTTGGTGTAATCGGACTTGGTGCTATAGGTATCAGAGTTGCGAATGCATGCCAGGCACTCGGTATGGATGTAGTCGGATATGACCCGTTCCTTTCAGTTGGTGCTGCACTTAATCTTTCAAGAGGTATTGAAGTCACCAAAAATGTTGAAGATATTTACAGAGATTGTGATTTTATCACAGTGCATGTACCTCTTACAGATGATACCAAAAAGATGATAGGAAAAGATGCATTCGAGTTGATGAAGGAAAGTGTTGTACTTCTTAACTTCTCGCGCGATGGTCTTGTAGATGAGCAGGCAGCAGTAGAGGCACTTGAAGCAGGTAAGATTGCGAAATATGTTTGTGATTTCCCAAATCCTACAACTGTTGGAAAGAAAGGATGTATCATTCTTCCTCACCTTGGAGCTTCTACACAGGAGTCTGAGGACAACTGTGCTATGATGGCAGTTGATGAGCTTAAGGATTACCTTGAGAACGGAAACATCACACACTCTGTTAACTATCCTGATAATAGTATGGGTGAGTGCACCACAGCAGGTAGAATTGCTATTCTCCATAGAAATATAAAGGGAAGTATCGGAGAGTATTCATCTATATTAGGAGCAGCAGATGTTAATATAGCTGATCTTTCAAATAAATCAAGAGGAGAATATGCATACGCAATTCTTGATCTTGATGCTCAGGTTGATGCAGATACAGTTAAGAAACTTGAAGCTATTGAAAGCGTATATAAAGTAAGAGTTATTAAATAATACCTGCTTTAAGGTACATAAATGAAGCGCAATGCGGTGCAAATATGCTATAATGCTTATTTGTAAAGTAGTGCGCTTCAATTTGTTATAAAAAAGTAAAGGAGGCTATAATGGCTTTTATAAAACCGTTTAAAGCAATCAGACCCAAAAAAACTGAGGCAAAGGATATTGCCGCACTGCCATATGATGTTTATAACCGTAAAGAAGCTAAAGAGGCAGTTATTGGCAAGCCACTGTCATTCCTTAATATTGACAGACCGGAAACTCAGTTTGATGCAGATGTAGATATGTATTCCGATGAGGTTTACCAAAAAGCACATGATTTGTTTTGGGAGTTGGTAAGGGCAGGACATTTTATACAAGATGATAAGCCGTGCTATTATATTTATGAGCTTACAATGAATATGCGTCGCCAAACAGGAATTGTGGCCTGTGCATCCATTGACGAATATGAGAGTGGTGTTATAAAAAAACATGAGAATACCAGAGCCGAGAAGGAAAAAGACAGAATCAGACATGTAGAGGCAGTATGTGCACAGACAGGTCCGATATTTTTAGCTTATAGGGAAAATAAGAATATTACAGATATTGTAAATAAGAAAAAAATGACACAGCCCGAATATGATTTTACAGCGGATGACGGTGTGCGTCATAGAGTATGGGTGATAGATGATGTTGATTCTATAGAGGCAATTTACAGTGGATTTAAGGATACGGCTGATATTTATATAGCCGACGGACATCATAGAGCCGCATCTGCAGTCAAAGTAGGTCTTAAGAGAAGAGCCGAAAACGAACATAGAAGCGGAGATGAAGAGTATAATTTCTTCTTGTCGGTACTCTTCCCTGATTCTGAACTTATGATAATGGATTACAATAGAGTAATAAAGGATTTGGGAAAATACACAGAAGAGGAATTCTTAGCCAAGGTAAAAGAATTGTTCGAGGTTAAAGAATGCAACAGAAAATCTCCGGAAAGAAAAGGCATGGTCACCATGTATCTAAAAGATAAATGGTATGAGATTGATTTAGGAGAAAACAAATGTCCAAATGATCCGGTTAAGTCTATGGATGTTTCAAGAATTCAGGATATGCTTTTTGAGCCGGTGCTTGGCATTAAAGATCCTAAGAGCGATAAGAGGATTGATTTTGTCGGAGGCATCAGAGGATTAACGGAACTTGAAAGAAGAGTAAATACGGATTGTAAGGTGGCTTTTGCTATGTATCCTACTTCTATAGATGAGCTTTTTGCGGTGGCAGATGCTCATTTGCTGATGCCGCCAAAGTCAACATGGTTTGAGCCGAAGCTTAGAAGTGGCATATTTATACATAAGATTTAGGAGAATTGTCTATGTGTTTATTATCCTCTCTTAACATTGATACAGATAAGCTTAAGCAGACGCAGAAGTTTTCATTTGATGATATTAAAGAGTGGTTTTCGGATAAGACACCCGCAATAACCGCATTTATTGTTAAAGTTATTATTGCTATAATTGTCATTCTTATAGCAATCAGAATAATAAAATTTATAAGAAAAGTGGTTACAAAATCACTCACAAAAGCCGGTCTCGAACAAGGCGTCATACAGTTTTTGGATTCGGTGATTAAGATAGTACTCTATATTGTGCTGCTTTTAGCCGTACTCAATCAATTCGGTGTGCAGACCACATCTATTGTAGCTGTGCTGGGAAGTGCGGGACTTGCAATAGGATTGGCGCTTCAGGGAAGCCTGGCAAATTTTGCGGGAGGTGTCTTGATTCTTATATTAAAGCCTTTTGTAGTCGGTGATTATATACTGGAGGACACCCAGAAAAATGAAGGATTTGTCAGCGAAATATCTATTTTCTATACACGTCTTAGGACGGTAGATAATAAGATTATTGTGATCCCTAACGGAACGCTTGCGAATGCCTCGCTAACTAATTATACCGGGCAAAAGAAACGTATAGTGGATGTAACGGTTGGGATAGCATATAACAGTGATGTCAAAAAAGCCAAGGCAGTGCTTGAAAACACTTTGAATAAACAGCCGTATGTTCTTGTGGATGAAGAACACAAGGTATTTGTATCAGAGCTTGGAGCCTCAGCAATAATTATGGGAGTTAGGATGTGGGTTTTGACTGAAAATTATTGGCCGGCAAGATGGGCGCTGATTGAGAGTATAAGAGATGAATTAGTTGAGAATAATATTGAAATCGCATACGATCATCTTGACATTACAGTTAAAAACGAAGAAAATACTCTAGATGGTTAGAAATAATATTAACACAGGAGAAATACAATGAGTGAAATGAGTCATTTAGACAAGCTTGAAGCAGAAGCTATATATATTATGCGAGAAGTCGCAGCTAAATGTGAGAAGCCGGTAATGCTTTACTCTATAGGAAAAGATTCCTCAGTAATGCTTCATCTGGCAATGAAAGCTTTTTATCCCGAGAAGCCCCCGTTTCCATTCCTTCATGTCAATACGACATGGAAATTCCATGAGATGATAGAATTTCGTGATAAGGTAGCTAAGGAAAAGGGCATAGAAATGCTTGAATACATCAATGAAGATGGAGTAAAGCAAGGGATTAATCCATTTGATCACGGAAGTGCCTATACAGATATTATGAAGACACAGGCTCTTAAGCAGGCACTTAACAAATATGGTTTTACAGCTGCATTTGGCGGTGGCAGAAGAGATGAAGAAAAATCGAGAGCCAAGGAGCGAATCTTTTCATTTAGAAATGCCGAGCAGGCATGGGATCCTAAAAATCAAAGACCTGAAATGTGGACGTTATTTAATACTGAAATCAATCAGGGCGAGAGTATAAGAGTGTTCCCGATATCCAACTGGACAGAGAAAGATATATGGATGTATATAAAGCAGGAGAATATTGACATAGTACCGCTTTATTTTGCTGCTAAGAGACCTGTGGTTTTAAGAGACGGCAATCTTATAATGGTAGATGATGACAGAATGAGACTTAATCCCGGAGAGGTTCCCGAAGAGAAAATGGTTAGATTTAGAACATTGGGATGCTATCCGTTATCGGGAGGAGTAGAGTCTAATGCTACTACTATAGATGAGGTTATTTCTGAGACCTTAGCATCCGTTGAGTCAGAAAGAACATCCAGAGTTATAGACTCAGATGGCGGAGTGGCCAGCATGGAAAAGAGAAAAAGAGAAGGTTACTTCTAGACAAATATCAAATAATCCGTATTTTGGAGGAATAACATGAACGGTTTACTTAGATTTATTACCTGCGGCAGTGTAGACGATGGAAAGTCAACACTTATTGGGCATATGCTTTATGATGCAAAACTTATATTCGCAGATCAAAAAGAAGCTCTTGAGCTTGATTCTAAAGTGGGTTCAAGAGGCGGTAAGATTGACTATTCTTTGCTCCTTGATGGCTTATTAGCAGAAAGAGAGCAGGGAATTACAATAGATGTTGCATATCGCTATTTTACTACAGATAAAAGAAGCTTTATAGTGGCAGATACACCCGGACATGAAGAATATACACGTAATATGGCAGTAGGGGCATCTTATGCTGATCTTGCCGTTATACTCGTGGATGCTTCACAAGGTGTGCTTGTTCAAACAAAAAGACATGCAAGAATATGCTCTCTTGTTGGTATCAAACATTTTGTTTTTGCTGTTAATAAAATGGATCTTGTCAACTATGACAAGGAACGTTTCAAAAAAATAGAAAAGCAGATTAAAATGCTTATGTCGGAGTTTGATTATAACTCTCTTCAGATTATACCGGTATCCGCAACAGAAGGAGATAACGTAACCCAAAAGACAGGCACAATGACTTGGTACAAAGGGCCTGCTCTTTTAGAGTATTTAGAGGAAGTTGATGCTTCGGAACAGGATGCCGAGGACGGATTTACAATGGCTGTCCAAAGAGTGTGCCGTCCGGATCATACATTTAGAGGATTCCAGGGGCAAATAGCAACCGGAAGCATTAGCATAGGAGATGAGATAGAATCTCTTCCGAGTAAAGAAAAAGCACATGTTAAGCAGATTTTAGATACAGATAAACATGTTGAAAGTGCGCAGGCAGGACACGCTGTCACTATTCAGCTTGATAAAGAAATAGATGTATCAAGAGGATGCGTTTTGGCTAAGGACTGCGAGCCGCATGTCGGAAATATGTTTACGGCAAGTCTTCTTTGGATGGATGATGCACCGTTAGTTGAGGGTAAGAATTATACTCTTATGATTGGTACACAGAAGATTCCCGCAACAGTTATGCGTATCAAATGTAAGATCGATGTTAACAGCGGTGACGAAGTTTATGCTCAGTCTATTTATAAAAATGAAATAGCCAGATGTGATATTTCAATGACCAACAAGATAGCATTTGACGAATTTGCCAATAACAAAGTGTTAGGTAGTCTTGTTATGGTCGACCGTATAACGCATATGACTTGCGCTTGCGGTGTTGTGGAACATTCTCTTAGCCGTGGTGAGAATCTTACATGGCATGGCATGGATATTACCAGACAGTTCAGAGAAAATCATATGGGACAAAAGGCTTGCACAATATGGTTTACAGGACTTTCAGGTTCCGGCAAATCAACGCTTGCAAATGAACTTGAAAAAAGACTTGCCGCTGCCGGTAAATATACAATGCTCCTGGATGGTGACAATGTCAGAATGGGACTTAATAAAAACCTCGGATTTAAAGAGACTGACAGGATTGAAAATATCCGCCGTATTGCTGAGGTTTCAAAACTTATGAATGAGGCGGGACTGATAGTCTTAACATCATTCATTTCGCCGTTTAGAAGCGATAGAAGAAGCGCAAATGAAATCATCGGTGAAAGATATATAGAGATTTATGTAAGTACGCCGATAGAGGAGTGCGAAAAGAGAGATGTAAAAGGTCTATATAAGTCTGCAAGAGAGGGCAAGATACCGAACTTTACAGGTATATCGAGTCCATATGAGGTTCCGGAGCATCCGGCTGTTGAAATCGATACTTCTAAGCACAGCGTAGATGAGTGTATTGACATTATCATGGAGAAATTAGAAAAAATCCTAGATAGGTAGTGTGACAAATCTCCCGATGTGTGACAAATCTCCCGATGTACCTTGACAAACCTGAAAAAGATGTTATTATACTTGCAGACGATGCGATTACACATCTATTGGAGT
>CAJOPM010000103.1 GCA_905236225.1 uncultured Eubacterium sp. | reverse complement strand
CGACTATCACACTATGTATATAGGCGAAATCACAGAGTTTATGGCACGTTAACGAAGCCGTCAGGCTTTAGCATGCGGCATAAGCCGCCAGAAGAAAAGGAGAGAGTATTATGCCATTAGTTACCACAGAAGAAATGTTCAAAAAGGCATACAACGGCGGATACGCCATCGGCGCATTCAATGTTAACAACATGGAGATTGTACAGGGAATTACAGAAGCTGCCAAAGAGCTAAACGCCCCGCTTATTCTTCAGGTTTCAAAGGGTGCAAGAGCGTACGCCAATCACACCTATCTTATCAAATTAGTCGAAGCCGCTATTGAAGAAACGGGACTTCCTATTTGTCTGCATCTTGATCACGGTGACAGCTTTGAGCTGTGCAAAAGCTGTATAGACGGCGGATTTACTTCTGTTATGATTGATATGTCCTCAAAGCCTTTTGAGGAAAATATAGCTGAGACCAAAAAAGTTGTTGAATATGCTCATGACAAAGGTGTTGTTGTCGAAGCAGAGCTTGGAACCCTTGCCGGTATAGAGGATGATGTTAATGTCAGCGAAGAAGATTCTTCATATACCAGACCGGAAGAAGTTGAAGAATTTGTAGATAAGACAGGCTGTGACTCCCTTGCTATCGCTATCGGAACCAGCCACGGCGCATACAAGTTCAAACCGGGCACCAAGCCACAGCTTAGATTCGATGTCCTTGAAGAAGTTGCAAACAAGCTGCCGGGATTCCCGATTGTTCTTCATGGTTCTTCATCTGTTCCGCAAGATCTTGTTGCCAAGGTTAATAAATACGGCGGCAATATGCCCGGTGCTATCGGCGTTCCGGAAGATCAGCTAAGAAAAGCTGCATCTATGGCTGTCTGCAAGATCAATATCGATTCAGATCTTCGTCTTGCCATGACAGCTTCAATCAGAGAATATATGACAGAGCATCCCGATCACTTCGATCCGAGACAATACTTAAAGCCTGCAAGAGCTGCTATCAAAGAGTTAGTTGCTCACAAGCTTACAGACGTTCTTGGCTGCGACGGCAAAGCCTAAAAACTTCAGACAAACAATGCGGGGTACTTACATCAGTATTGTAAGTACCCCGCATTTTACTGTTCTATTTTACCGTGACGCTCTTTGCGCTGCTCCATTCACTTATATAATTCTTTCCATCTATATCCTTAATAGCCCTTACCTTAATCTTGTATTTGCTTCCCGATGTAAGAGACTTTAATACCTTTGACGCCGAAGTTATTTTAACCTTTTTTGCAGTCGCTCCTGTTTTTTTGTAGTAAATTTGATAACTTGTGATATCTCCTGCCACTGTATTTAACTTAACCGTTATCTTCTTGCTGCCGGCGGTGAGCTTCTTAATAGATGGACTCATTGGCTTTATCGTAAAGTACCTCGTAAGCGTTCCGTTGTAATTGCCGATTCCGCTTATCTTGACATAGGCCTTTCCTATATCTGTATTGTTTGTATAACTTACGGCATAGTCTTGACCCTCTATAAGAGTCTGCCCATTGCAAATGACACTAATATCACATGTAATTGCCTCACCGGTATATATTTTACTTTCAATACCCTTGATAATAAAGTTAGAGACGCTTATCTTTTCGGTCTGCTGATCTTCTGTGATTATATCATCATCTGCAAATGCTGCCACTCCTGTCGGTGATGCTGCGGCTATTGCCACACTCAATATTAAAGTTACAACCCTCTTCATGATATAAACCTTTCTTTTATTCACTTCTTAATGCTTCTACCGGATCCTTCCTGCTTGCTGCCGTAGATGGTATCAGCCCTGCTATAAATGTAAGCAGCACCGATATTCCTACCATCATTATTGCATATGGCACAGGGAATCTTACTATAGACTCTATCCCAACCGCATTATAAATCAAACTATTAGCAATCGGTGATAATATATATACAATGCTAACCGCAATAATGCCGGCTATTAGCCCTTCGATAATAGTCTCAGCGTTAAAGATGTTTGCAATGTTAATTTTCGAAGCCCCCATCGCTCTAAGTATACCTATTTCCTTGCGACGCTCCAAGACGGAAATATATGTGATGATTCCTATCATAATAGAGCTTACGATAAGCGAAACAGAAACAAATGCTATTAGCACAAAGCTTACCATATGAACTATCTTCGTAATTGATGAAAGCATAGCCCCCATAATATCAGAATACGTTATCTTCTTGTCTGTAGCGCCGGTCGCCTCCATCTTGTCATTATATTCAGCAATGAAATCTTCAAGTAAAATCTTAGAGTCAAAATCCTTCGGATAAAAATTAATCGTAATCGGCTCATCAACGCTGTGATATCCCAATGTAACCAGGTTATCCTCTGCGGATACGGCTGACGTGCCCAAAAATGCGCCGATTATCTGTGAGAGCTCTTCTTCGCTCATATTTATCTTGAATGCTCCTGCCAGTGCATCTACATCTATACTGAGTACGTTTTGCATTGTATCATATAATTTCGTAGAAATATCACCAAAATTTGAGGATATCTGATCGCCAATTTGAGATCCCAGTACTTTTACAAGCGCTGTAATTATCTTTGTAAATGACTTCTTCATCTTTTTTGCAAGATGTTTTTTCAGATACTTTTCTACGGCTTTTGATATCCTTTTGACCGTTTTGGAGTCTTTTAGTCCATCGGTAAGCTCATCCATTGCATTATCAATCACTTTTTGCGATGAAT
>CAJOPM010000102.1 GCA_905236225.1 uncultured Eubacterium sp. | reverse complement strand
GAATGCTAAGCATTCCGTCGCAAGCTCCGACTTAAGTTAAACGCTCCGCTTTTGATGCGCACGGATTCGGACAGGAATTTGTCTGCTTAAAGCAGACCCGAATCCGGCGCGCAAGACTCGCGAGCGAGTCTTGACTAAAGTCAGGATTGGGCAAAACCGCTGTTTAACTGATTTGACTTTATGCGGCAAATTGTTACGGCATAGGCTATTGTACTGGCGGATGCTGCAATGTAAGAAAACGGCCAGGGAAGTGAAAGACCGATTCTTGCATTTAATATAAAACTTGTGACTATAAATACATAAAAGCATCCGGGGCCTAAAGCCATAATGTATGGCAGATTATTTCGCTTCATATATATTGCTATCATAGCAAATACAAATATAATAGAGGCCTCATTTGCCCACGAATAATATCTCCAAAGCACGTTAAATCCACTTGGATTGGCTTTGGCCAAGATAAGTATAATTGCAACAGTCGCAAATATTAACAGTGCAACAAGAAGGATACGCTTCTTAGCCTTTTGACTGATGCCCAGAGCATCACAAATCATGAGTCTAAGTGATCTTAAAGCTGTATCTCCTGAAGTAATGGGAAGAACAATAACACCAATTATCGCAATAGTGCCGCCGATAGGCCCTAACATATCTTTTGCGACCATGCCCACAATTGAGGTGGGGGAATTAGAAATAGTGTGGCTATTAGTCATTCCCTGAATATATGTACTCATGCTTACAGCTGCCCAAACCATTGCAATGAAGCCTTCAACCAGCATCATATTATAAAAAGTCCAACGCCCTGTGTGTTCGTTTGAAACAGTTCTTGAAATAATTGTTGCCTGCGTAGAATGAAAGCCGGAGCATATTCCGCAAGTTACGGTAACGAAGAATATCGGAATAAAGTTTGTGTTCCAATGATATGAAGAGCTGTTCCAAAGTTCAATCAAAGGGTAGCCCTTTACGAATAACCCGATAAAAATAGCTATAGCGGAAATTATAAGTATTGCGCCAAAGATGGGATAGATTTTTCCTATTATCTTATCTATGGGAAGAAGAGTGGCAATAATATAATATCCGAATATGGCAATATATACGATCCACATAACAGGATTTGAAAGCGATGTTTTTTGGTTTAAAAGGCTGTTAACGAATATATCTCCGGGCGTATAAATAAATACTACGCCGATAAGCAGCAGTAGCAGACACACAAATACCAGGTAGATTCTATAGAAGTGCTCACCTATTATCTTTCGGATAAGCCCCGGAACCTGCGCCCCTTCATTTCTGATTGAAATCATGCCTACCATATAATCATGAAAAGCGCCGGCTATTACGCAGCCTATCGGAATAGTAATAAAAGCGATAGGGCCAAAGAGCGCGCCCTGAATTGGCCCTAAGATAGGACCTGTGCCGGCAATATTAAGCAGTTCTATAAGAGCATTTCTTTTGCCGCTCATCGGGACAAAGTCTACATCGTCGCGCTTTGTGACTGCGGGAGTAGGATTATCTGTCGGTTTTACAATTTTTTCGCAAAAGCGGCCGTAAAGACTGCCGCCGACTATAAGTATTATCAGTCCAATAATGAATGTAATCATAACAAGCTCCTCAAAGTAATCTTAGTAAAATAATACAAGATTTAAAGATAATTTTCAACGAAGTGTGAGTTATGACAGGTTGACGGTATGGTTTTGAGCAGTATATACTTAACCCAACTTTCAAAAAGGAGTTTTTAAATTATAATGTTTATGGATAAAAAGAAGGTGCGTAACGTAGCCACAGGATATACATTTACTTTTATGTTAGTACATATAGTTATGCTGATAGTGTTTTGGCGTAACGGAGTGATGCCGATGGTCAGGGTAAATATATTTAGCATTATATTTTATGTGGCAATGCTTTTTGTTGTATGGAAAAATTACCTTGTGCTTTTTAGCGTATGTGTATTTTCCGAAGTTGTCATGCATATGACACTTGCTATTATATATACAGGCTGGGAAAGCGGATTTGAGCTTACGCTTTTGGGTATGGTTGTGCTCGTTTTTTATGCTGAATATGCCGGTCGCAGACTTAAGCTTAAATTCGTCAGAATGCTTCCGCTTGCGATTATGGGAGCCTTGCTTTTCTTAGGCTCGTATATATATGTGACATATAACAGGCCTGAGTATACTCTTACGCCGGGAACTCAGTTTTTCTTTAATATCCTATGGGGCACTATAGTTTTTTCAATTATTATTCATGTAATGCAGGAATTTGTAATAATTACCATAAATGTAGAAAAAAAGCTTACCGCTCTTATGTCGCATGATAAGCTAACCGGGCTTGGCAACAGATACTATATTTCCGAATATATAGATCATCTTATGAGGATTAATGATGTAACGAAATATTGGATTGCGGTAGTTGATATTGATGACTTTAAGAAGGTAAACGATACCTATGGGCATAATTGCGGTGATTATGTTCTTAAGTCTATAGCAAATATCCTTAAAGGTCGTTCTGAGTATGAATGCTGCAGATGGGGCGGCGAAGAGTTCGTATTAATCGGCAAAGATCATGAACATGGAATCGATATGGTCGATCTGCTTAACGAAGTCAGAGAAGAAGTTATGGAACGCACTTTGCATTATAATGGAAATGAGCTTAATGTAACGGTTACAATCGGAGCCGGAAAATATGAAAACGGAATGAGCATTGATGAATGGATCAGCAGCGCAGATAAGAAACTGTATGATGGCAAAAGGAGCGGTAAGAACAGGGTTGTTTCGTGAGCATATTGTTAACCTGAAAAATGTTGTTTGAGTTGACAAATATTCAAAAAAATTTTAATTCTTTTTTAATTATTTATTGATAAATTATTGTTTTAATTATATTATATATTATGTGTTGATTCACTTAGATAATCAGAAGCGGAGTAGGTTAACAATGCGATGAGGCAGGTTAACATCCGCTTTGTGTTTATGTATTGAGCTTAGTATTGCGGCGTGGAGCGCTGCACTTTAGTATAGAAAGGGGATTTCATCTTGCTTGAGATAAAATCAAATGAAATTGATTCTAGTGCCAAGATTATAGTAGTAGGTGTCGGTGGCGCCGGCAACAATGCAGTTAACAGGATGATAGAGGAATCTATCGGCGGAGTGGAATTTATCGGAATTAACACCGATAAGCAGGCACTTCAGCTCTGCAAAGCACCTACACTTCTTCAGATTGGCGAGAAACTTACGAAGGGACTAGGGGCCGGAGCGGTTCCTGAGATTGGACAAAAGGCCGCAGAAGAGAATAATGAAGATATCCAGCAGGCGATTGAGGGCGCTGATATGGTATTCGTTACCTGTGGTATGGGAGGCGGTACCGGTACCGGAGCAGCACCCATAGTTGCAAAGATAGCCAAAGAGATGGGAATTCTTACGGTTGGTGTAGTTACAAAGCCCTTCCGTTTTGAAGCTAAAAAACGCATGGAGAATGCGATAGTCGGTGTAGATAACCTTAAGGAGAATGTAGATACTCTTATTGTTATTCCTAATGAGAAGCTTCTTGAGATAGTAGACAGAAGAACTACCATGCCCGAGGCTCTTAAGAAAGCTGATGAGGTACTTCAGCAGGCAGTGCAGGGAATTACGGATCTTATCAACCTTCCGGCACTTATTAATCTTGATTTTGCTGATGTTCAGACTGTTATGAAGGAAAAAGGAATGGCACATATCGGTATCGGTATGGCAAGAGGCGACGAAAAAGCACTTGAGGCTGTCAAGATTGCCGTATCAAGTCCGCTTCTTGAGACCAGCATTGTTGGAGCTACAGATGTTATCATCAATATCTCCGGAGATATATCTCTTATGGATGCCAATGACGCAGCCAGCTACGTTCAAGAGCTTGCAGGCGAGAATGCAAATATTATATTTGGTGCTAAATATGATGAGAGTATGGCAGATGAGGTTACAATTACTGTAATTGCCACAGGACTTGAGCAGGTCTCGCAGCAGGCCGCAGCACCACAGCAGCAGTCAGGTGCGATACCGGGACTTAAGTATCCGACCAATCACACACCTATTGTTCAAAGGCAGACAATCAATCAGCCTGTAGGAAGTCAGAGCGCATTTAATGCGGCATCTAATACTTCGAGAGTGCAGCCGGGTGTTTCTACTGTTCAGGCTACAAGGAATATACAGCTTGATAAGCCTCAACAACAAACAGGAACTTTTAGTCAAATGCACAAGGTGAAACAGCCTGAAGCAACTGTTCCACAGAAGGATATTAAGATACCGGATTTCCTTAAGAATGCAAGAAATAAATAAAACATATAGCTGTCGCTAAGAATAGCGGCAGCTTTTGTTTGTAACGCAGTGTAAGAGACCCCCCGCTTCAAAAGCGTTAGCTTTAAGACGTACAAAGAAAGGATAAAAATGGGAACATTATATTTTGTTAGACATGGACAAACTGAATATAACCTGCAGCACAGGGTTTGCGGATCTACAGATATCAATCTGACCAAGCTTGGCATAGAACAGGCGAGGCAGCTTGGAGAAAAGATTGCTAAGGATAATATTCATATAGACCATATTATTGCATCTCCACTTAAGAGAGCAGCAGATACGGCGAAGATGATAGGGCAGATGATAGGCAAAGAAGTTGAAATAGATGAGCGTATTACAGAGCAAAATTTTGGCAAATACGAAGGTCTAGATAGGGATTGCAAGGAATTTTATGAAGCACGAGCACAGTTCCTTAACAGATTTTCTGATGGCGAATCATTTATACAGGTTGCAGCAAGGGTTTATAATTTGCTCGATGAGCTTAAGGAAAACCTTGCCGATCAGACGGTGCTTATAGTGGCACATAACGGAATAGCGAGGATACTGCATTCTTACTTTGTGGAGATGTCAAATGAAGAGATATCAAGCTATGGCATTGATAACTGTCAGCTTGTAAAATATACGCTCTAGATTAGTTAAAGATGCGCCTAGGCTTTTCTTGAAATAAGCTGTTTTGCGTGGTAGAATTATCATAAATTACTACTTAAGTTATGCACGCGATTATTTACCAAAAAGCATGGTTTTTCGCAGTGATTTTGAGGTTACACTTGGCGGCTGCCACAAGGGAGATGATTTTATGCAAAAAGATCGCATTGACGAAAGAGATTTTCAGTTGCGTATGCATAGAAGCATAGTTAAGTTTTGGAATGTTCAGTATCAGATGCCAGAGCAGCAGACAATAGATGAAGATACGCCGTTAGAGGATGATTACAGTGATGAGCAGCCTGTATTAGACGATGCGCCTAAGACTTCGGCCAGAGACCAGCTCAATGCAGGAGAAGATTTGCCGTCTGCATCATACGGTCAGAATACTGAATTTAATGACGTAGCGCTTGAAATTTATGAACGTCTTCAGGCAGAAGCACGTGCAGATGAAGAAGCCAAGGCAAAAGAAATATCAGATTTGCTTGAGAGTAACGCAGCTGCTTCGGATGAAGTGGATGCTTTGCTTGATGATTCTGCTTTAGATATGTTCGAGGGCGAAGAACAAATGGCAGACGATAATCAGATGATTGCAGACGAGGATGCCGATCAACAGTTGCAGGAAGAATAAGTACGAGGAAAACATAATAATGAAAAACATAATTGATATTATTGAAGATGAGATAAAAGGGGCATTTGATGCCCTGGGATATGATAGCAAGTTCGCAAAGGTTACACTCTCTAACAGACCTGACCTTTGCGAATTTCAATGTAATGGTGCGATGCCGCTTGCAAAGATATTAAAGACGGCACCTATTAATATAGCAAACAGTATAGCTCAAAAAATGTCATCAAGTAAAATACTCTCGCAGTGTGAAGCTGTAATGCCGGGCTTTTTAAACCTTAAAGTCGACAGTGCATATTTGGCATCATATGTTGCAAAAATGCTTGACGATGAAACGCTGGGATATGTTAAAAGTGATAATCCGCAGAAGATTATTATAGATTATGGTGGACCAAATGTTGCAAAGCCTTTGCATGTCGGACATCTTAGATCGGCTATTATCGGAGAGAGCATTAAAAGAATATGTCGCTTTGACGGACATGAGGTAATAGGTGATGTCCATCTTGGAGACTGGGGATTACAGATGGGGCTTATTATTACTGAGTTAAAAGAGCGCCAACCCGATTTGGTTTATTTTGATGATGGTTACCAAGGAGACTATCCCAAAGAGCCGCCATTTACTATTTCAGAGCTTGAAGAGATTTATCCAACGGCAAGTCTAAAGTCTAAAGAAGACGAAGAATACAAGAAGAATGCTATGGAGGCAACTGCGCTTCTTCAGGCCGGTAAAAGAGGCTATAGAGCTTTGCTTAAACATATATTAGATGTATCGGTTTCTGATCTTAAGAGAAATTATGAAAAGCTCGATGTTTCATTTGATTTGTGGAAGGGTGAGTCGGACGCACAGCCCTACATACCTGATATGGTCGATAAGATGAAAAAGGACGGCTATGCATATATTAGCGACGGAGCATTGGTTGTTGATGTCGGATTAGATACCGATAAGAAAGAAATACCGCCTTGCATGATTCTTAAATCAGACGGTGCCTCGCTTTACAACACCACAGATCTTGCAACGCTTATATGGCGTATGAAGGATTATTCGCCGGATAGGGTGATATATGTGGTAGATAAAAGACAGGAATTATATTTTACGCAGGTGTTTAGGTGCGCTAAAAAGACAAAAATTGTACCGGAAAATGTCAGACTCGATTTTCTTGGATTTGGCACCATGAACGGGAAAGATAAAAAACCGTTTAAAACCAGAGAGGGCGGAGTGATGCGTCTTGAAAGTCTGCTTGATGAAACCAATGAAGAGATGAAAAAGAAAATCACCCAGGGCGGCAAGGTCGATGAGGGCGATATAAAAGAAACAACAGGTATAATTGCGCTTGCAGCGCTAAAATACGGAGATTTGTCAAATCAGGCGTCAAAGGATTATATTTTCGATATAGATAGATTTACTTCATTTGAGGGAAACACAGGACCATATATTCTTTACAGTATTGTAAGAATTAAGTCTATCTTAAGAAAATACACTTTTGGTGAAGCCCTAGGAGCGGATATAATGCCGCCGCAAAGCGAATGCGAAAAATCCCTTATGCTAAAAGCAACAGGTTTTTCGACAGCGATTAAGGGCGCATATGAAGAATTGGCTCCGCACAGAATCTGCGCATATGTATATGAGGTGTGCGAAGCATTTAATCACTTCTATCACGAGACTCCTATCTTATCGGAAAAGGATGAGAAAAAACAAAAGAGCTATATAGCTCTTTTGAAACTCATAAAGGAAATCTTAGTTACATCAATTGATTTGCTTGGATTTTCTTCCCCTGAATATATGTAATTATTTGTATATGTCTTTTAAAGTCTGCATCTTAGCGGATGCATTAATAAACAGGCTGTCTACAAGAGTAATGGCTGCCATTGATTCGACTACGACGACTCCTCTTGGAGCAATAAGCGGATCATGGCGGCCTTTTATTTCGATGGTTATATTTTCACCTTTGTCATTAACGGTAAGCTGACTTGCGGCAATTGAAGGCGTTGGTTTAAAAGCAGCTCTTATAATAATAGGACTGCCGTCGCTCATGCCACCAAGTATACCGCCGCTGTGATTCGTTTTCTTTATGATAAAACCGTTTTCATCTGTGCAGAATTGATCGTTATTCTCCTGCCCGGTAAGGTGCGCACTCTTAAAACCGTCACCAATTTCCACGCCTTTTACGCCGCCTATTGAGCTTATAGCCTTAGAGAGGTTGGCATCTAGTTTTTCAAAGACTGTATCGCCCAGTCCTGCGGGGACATTTTCAATAATACATTCCACTACACCGCCGGCAGAATTCTTATCTTCCATAAGAGAGGCAAGATATGAGGCAGCTTCGTCTGCGGCAACATTATCCGGCATATAAAGTGAATTTGAATTTATTGCGGACAAATCCTTGCGTGACTCGGATATGGTGATAGGACCTATAGAATATACATATGTCGTAAGTGTTATACCTAGTTCACCTAATATCTTAGAGGCTACGGCGCCGGCAGCTACCCGTCCGATTGTTTCTCGTCCTGATGAACGCCCGCCGCCGCGAAAATCTCTGATTCCGTATTTGGCGCTAAAGGTATAGTCAGCATGTCCCGGTCTGTATACATCACATATATTAGAATAATCTGTTGAGTGATGATCGGTATTTCGCACCATTATAGAAATAGGCGTACCTGTAGTAGTTCCCTCAAATACGCCGGATAAAATTTCAGCCGTATCGGCCTCGTTTCGCTGGGTCGTAAATTGCGACTGTCCCGGACGCCTTCTGTCGAGGAAAACCTGAATGTCTTCATTAGAGAGGCTAAGACCTGCCGGAGTGCCATCTATTACGACTCCTAAAGCCTTGCCATGAGACTCACCCCATGTAGTAATTTTAAAAATATTTCCATATGTAGAACCGGCCATAATTAATCTCCTGTAGTAATATTATAATCTCTGAACCTATATATTAGCATATGTTTACAATTTATGTTATAATCTCTTGCAACCTTTTACCTTAAAAATAGTAACACTGATATTTGGAGGTAATATTTTGAATTTAATAAAAAAATTAACGGTTATACTAATAATATTATCTGTTGTGTGCTCATCAGGCTATGCGACAGGTGGTTTTACCTGTGCTAAGGGCGCTGATGTAAATGAAAATACAGATACGGCTTTTATTATAGAATCAGAAGATGAAGAGGAAGATGGGCAAACAGGCGAGGATATGATATATTTCGGCTCTGATTTACTATCTACATTTACATTTGAAATGACAGAAGACGGATTGATGCTGTATCAGTATACAGGTAGTTCATCTGAGGTTGTGATACCGGGAAGCGCAGTGATTGACGGTCAGACATACAGTGTCTATTTGGCAGCGTCAAATGTATTTGAAGGAAACTCCTATGTAACATCAATAACATTCGACAGTTCGGGGACACCGGTGTGGTGTGCGATAGAAGATATATCTTTGATGTTTGCAAATTGTCCTAATCTTACGAGCGTTGATATGAGCGGATTAAACCTTGAAGATATAACAAATGCAGAAGGAATGTTTGAGGCTGATACATCACTTATTAAAATAGTAACGCCTATGATTGTATCGCCCGACTTTTATGTAACGCTTCCCGGAGATGACGATTTTTTGGATCCTCAGATGAATACATACAGATATTTGGATTCATCCCTTCCGCTTGTGACTGCTCTTACAGTTCCTCAGCCGCAGAG
>CAJOPM010000101.1 GCA_905236225.1 uncultured Eubacterium sp. | reverse complement strand
TTTTGATGCGCTTAAGATTTGCATATGAAATATGTCAGCTCCGCTGACGCAAATCTCGCGCCAAGTCTCGCGAGCGAGACTTGAATTATTCTGCTGCGTCTATTAGCGCATCAAAAAGTTTCATCGCTTCATCATAGCTCATAAATAAATCCGCATCTTCTTCATCCTCTAAAACTTTTCTGATTGCGACCTCAGGATGATATTGCACCCCTACGCCAAGTAAAGCGTTCATGAGGAAGTAGCTTCGCTACTTCCTCATGAACGCAAAAGCACTTCGTGTTTCGTGTCAAAATTGGCTTTAGGTCCATCCTGACACTAGTAAGCTTCACCTCCGCTTACACTGCCAATTCAAAAAATGTATCAGATGATATTCCTTCGCCTTTAGGCACTGAAATTTTCTCCCACTTTTCCAAATCCTCTGAATATGTTTCTTGGGAATATACGCTATCGCATTTTTCATCAACGGCTTCTTCAACGCGTTCCTGATAGATTTCGCTTTTATTTTCTTTTGTTTCAGCCTTCATACTGTTATCTACGCAGTAATAAAAATAATATCCATCCGACGTTTGTATGGCATCTGTTCTTTCATCTTCTTCAAGGGCGAAAACTTTTTCTACTGCCTCAGTGGGTATATCATATTTATCAACCTCTACACTAACCTCGGATGCCTCGCTGTATTCAAGTGCAACGTTAATAAATTTCTCGCCTTTTTTCAGGTCTTTTTCTACACTCTTTACGCTATCCTCATCCTCTACAAAGATCTGATAAACCTTTATAACTTTAGCATCGTCAGCACTTACATCCTCAGATACCGTTGATTTAATATCGTTATAAATCTGATTGCCAAGTATATAATATTCGTAAAGTTTCTCTACCTCATCCTCAGTGATTCCGGTATATTCAATCTCATTTTCACTAAGGGATGCATAATACTCCCCAGCTAATTTTTCAGCCTCTTCTTGCTGCGAAGAAGTGATTGTCTCTCCTTGTTCATTTGCGATAGAACATAATGCTGCCGTTCTTTTAAGCAGTGAAAATGTAGCATCTTTAACATAGGTATCAAATGTATCATCATCACTTTGCTCTGTAATATCTATACCATATCCGTTTCCATAAATATTTGTATTATTAAGCAAAAAAACTTTTGCCTGAGCAGCGCTTATTTCATATTCACCAGCTGTAATAATAGTATCTTTGTCCAAAGCGGCTAAGTCCGAGCCGGATGTGCTGCAGCCGGCCACACTTAATGCCATCGCCCCTGTTAATACCCATGCTATTAATTTCTTCATGATATAACTCCGTTTAAATTATCCTTCTAGAATGCTGTTAGCCACACATAAACCATTTGCCGATGCCTGTTGTAATCCTCTGGTAATTGATGCGCCGTCTCCTGCCGCATATAACCCGTTGACGCTTGTTTCAAATTTATCATTTACCAAAACCTTGTTAGAATAGAACTTAACCTCTACTCCGTAAAGCAGTGTTTCATCACTTGCTATACCCGGCGTCACCTTATCTAAAGCTTCCATCATCTCAACTATATCAACTAACAGTCTATGCGGAAATACCAAAGATAAATCTCCCGGTACTGCGTCCTTTAGCGTAGGTATTAAGTTATTTCTTACAAGTCTTTCTTCTGTAGTCCTTCTTCCCCTCTTAAGATCTCCAAACCTCTGCACCAATATTCTTCCATCGCAAAGCATATTAGACAGCTGCGCAATCTGTTTGCCGTATTCAATAGGCGTCTTGAACGGCTCTGTAAAATGTTTTGATACCAAAAGCGCGAAATTGGTATTATCCGTCTTCATATCCAGTGCTTTATATGCATGACCGTTAACAACAGCAAGCCCGTTATCATAATACTCGGTTGCCACCTCGCCGGAAGGATTGGTACAAAATGTCCTTACCTTATCATCAAATGTCGGAGTGTGATATATAAGCTTAGCCTCATAGAGATTCTCATTCAAAAACTCCATGACTTCGTTTCTTACTTCAACTCTGACACCTACATCCACTGTACCTACTTTTATATCTATGTCATGTTTCTTGCACACATCAGACAGCCAGCCTGCCCCTTCTCTTCCCGGTGCAGCGACTACTTTTGGGGCATAGATTTTCTCGCCGTCAAAAAGTTCTACGCCTTGCACAGTGTTATCTTCTATTATTAAATCCTTAACCATGCAGTTAAACTTAATATCCACTCCCTGTGAAATCAAATGTTTCTGCAAGCGCGAATAAATCTTATATCCTTCTTCTGTCCCTAAATGTCTGATAGGGCATTCAACAAGCTTTAGGTTTGCATTGATAGCTGCACGCCTTATCTGCCTGATTTCTTTTTCTTTATCAACGCCATAAATATTTTTATCAGCTCCGAATTTTAGGTAAATATCATCAGATTCCCTGATAACTTCTTGCGTCTTGTCATAACCTAATATATCCGGAAGATTGCCTCCGACATCAGGAGATAAAGAAAGTTTGCCGTCTGAAAATGCACCGGCTCCTGCAAATCCGGTGGTAATTGAGCAAGGCTTGCATCCAACACACACCTTGGTCTTTCTCTTCGGACATTCTCTCTTTTCTATGCTTCTGCCCTTCTCTATCATGAGCACCTTTAAATTGTTCTTTTTTTCCATCAATCGATATGCACAGAATATTCCTGCCGGTCCTGCGCCTATAATAATTACATCATATTTATTCATAATTTACTCTCCCGACTATCCGTTTACTATCAAAAACCGTCCATCACCTATGTCAAAGACTTCATCAGATTCCTTAATCTCATCAAGACTCATGCCGCTTACATCCATGCCGCACTCATCAAGATAATCTCTGACCTCACTGATAGAATCACAAATTACGGCCATACAATCTTCAAGAAATTCCAAAGCTTCTTCGTAATCGTTTGCCACATTTTCTCTAAAAAGCCTGTGCTGATTTTTTAAAAAAACATCTAAAATCTTTTTATCGAATTCTTCCATTATAAATCTCCTTCAAGTCTCGCTCGCGAGACTTGGCGCGAGATTTGCGTCAGCTTTAGCTGACATATTTCATATGCAAATCTTAAGCGCATCCTC
>CAJOPM010000100.1 GCA_905236225.1 uncultured Eubacterium sp. | reverse complement strand
TCATACATTGTAAACATAGATCCGTATGTGGCTAATACTATAAATCCGGCTACAATACCGATTACAATAAGCATCGTAGGCTCTATTTTACGAATAAGCGCTGCTATGGCATTCTCCGTCTCTGTATCATAATATTCACCGATAGTTCTTAGTGTATCTTCCATCTCTCCGGTGCTCTCTCCGACCCCTGTCATATCCACAAGAATATCCGGAAGAATATCGGCCTCGGCCATGCTCTCAGATAAAGTCTTTCCTTCTTCAATCTTACCGGTAAATTTACCGACCTGCTGACTGATATAATAATTGCTAATGACCTTTGACGTAATTGATACAGCTCTTGTTACCGGCAGTCCGGCGCCAAGCATAGTTGCCATGGAATTGGCAAACTGCCTTGCCGAGTTAAGAGAAGCAATATTCCCAAATATAGGCATTTTAAGCTGCATCTTTGAAGTCTTAAGGCGCCCTTCTTCGGTATTTGAATAGAACTTATAGGCAATAACAATAGCTGCTATTATTGCGATAATTATAAATATATATTTCGAAAAGAAATTAGATATTCCTATAAGCATCAGCATCATAACAGGCATATCCCCATCTACCGAATCAAATATATCAAGGAATGTCGGCACTACTCTAACCATAATTACAATAACAACTATTATTGCTATAACAAGTACAAAAGCCGGATATGCAAGAGCACTTCTGACTTTTGTCATCATTTTTTCTTCCTTGTCAAGATGCTCGTGCATAGTCTCAAAAGCCTGCCCGACATTACCTGATTCTTCTCCTGCACGAATTGATTCTATAAATGTCGGCGGAAGCATATCCCCTCCGTTTTCTTCGAAGGAATCAGACAGCGTTCTCCCGGCTTCAACCTCATCCTTAACTTTTAAAAGAAGCTTTTTTATAGGCTTATCCGTCATCTTGCCAGCAATCAGCTCAACCGCTCTTGCTACCGGAACTCCCGAATTAAGTATAATTGAAAACTCACTGCACATTACGATAAAGGCTTTGGAATTAAGCTTCTTTCCTCCCACCTGTGCACTCAGTATTCCGGCTGCGCCTGTTTTCTTCTCAGCTTCAAGTTTTAAGATAAGCTTGCAATTCTCCCTGATTCGGGCTGCGGCATCCATTTCATTGAAGCCTTCAATAACTCCGGATATTTTCTCACCGCCCTTTGATATGGCAGTATATCTGTAAGTATCCAAATAATCACATCCCCTTTTTTAGTCTCGCTTACCTAGATTGCATGTTTCTTAACATACTCAGCATCTTTTGCATAGTGAATCGCATCTTCTCTTCCGATTATACCCATCTTTACAAGCTTGCTAAGAGCCTGATCCATAGTCTGTCCTCCAATAGCCGAGCTTGTTGCAACAGCATTTGCTATCTGTGGGGTATCACCGTTTCTAATTAAGTTTCTTATAGCATCTGTTACAATCATAAGTTCTGCAGCTAAGACTCTGCCCCCTAATTTTCTTGGCACAAGCTGCTGCGTAAGAACGGCCTCAAGCGTCATAGAAAGCTGCATTCTAATCTGCTGCTGCGCTCCTTCGGGAAATACCTGCACTATACGATCAACCGAATCAGCTGCGCTTCCGGTATGAAGCGTGCCAAAAACAAGATGTCCTGTCTCTGCAGCCGTTATTGCTGTCTCTATCGTCTGTGTATCTCTCATCTCTCCGATTAGAATAACATTAGGATCCTCTCTAAGAGATGCCCTAAGACCTGCTGCAAAGCTCTTGGTATCTTTTCCTACTTCCCTTTGATTAATTGCACATTTATCAGGTGTATAAATATACTCTATAGGATCTTCAAGCGTCACTATATGATCATATCTCGTATGATTAATACAATCAATCAGTGCGGCAAGCGTAGTAGATTTACCCGATCCTGTCTCGCCGGTCACGAGCACTATACCTTTGTGAAGTTTTGTAAAATCCATAACTGCCGGAGGCAAGCCTAATGTGGATATATCAGGAATAGTCTCACTTAATAATCTAATCGCAATAGACGGAACGCCCTGCTGCTTAAATATATGAACACGGCATCTGTTTGAAGCATAATCCCCCGAAAGATCAAGCTCGCCTACTTCTTCATATTCGTCATAATATTTGCCGGCCAGATACTTTGCCGCATCAATGCAATCCTCAAAGGTAAGAGGCATATCATCCATATTTTCAAGTCTGCCGCCTTTTCTGTATTTTGGCGGCAGATTACAAATCAAATGGATATCAGATGCATTATCTTCCTTTGCCTTTTTTACAAGTTCTTCTATTGTCATAGCAATCACCTAATCCTCTTCATTAATGACTCGCATTACCTCTTCTGTAGTAGTAACTCCCTCTAATACCAATTTAATTGCATTTTCTCTAAGCGAAATAAAATCTTTCTCTTCGTTTCTTATTATCTGCTCTACTTCACTGCGTCCCATTCTTGATGCAATAGCACTCCTTACCTTGCCGGTAATCGGAAGCATCTCAAATACACCGATACGGCCGCTATAACCGGTATTAAAGCAATTCGGACATCCTTCACCTTTGTAGAAAACGGGCGCAGAGTCCTTAAATAATGCAGGGTCAAGCCTCATCTCATCAAGCTCCTCTTCATCGGGCTCATAAGAGCGTCTACACTTAGGACAAATTCTTCTAACAAGTCTTTGAGATACAATCCCCCTAAGACCTGATGATACCATATACGGATCTACTCCAATATCTATCAGTCTGTCTATAGTTCCTATGGAATCACTGGTGTGAATTGTAGATAAAACGAGATGTCCTGTGATAGCAGATCTCATGGCTATCTCAGCAGTCTCGCCGTCTCTGATTTCTCCTACTGCTATAATATCAGGATCCTGACGAAGTATTGCTCTAAGACCGTTAGCAAATGTCATGCCAACCTTTTCATTAATCTGAACCTGATTGACTCCCTCAAAATTGTACTCTACCGGATCTTCTAACGTAACCAGATTAACTTCTCGTCTGTTAAGCTCATCAATCATGGCATACATAGTTGTCGTCTTACCGCTTCCGGTAGGTCCTACAATCAGGATAACGCCATTTTTGCTTCTGATCATCTTTTTATATTTTTCAAGGTCTGAGCCTCTTAGCCCAATCTGTTCTACGCTAATCCTGTCTCTGTCTTTATCAAGAAGTCTTGCTACTATCTTCTCTCCGTAAATAGTCGGAAGAGATGATATACGAAGATCAACTTCTCTTTCTTTGATGCGCACATTAAAGCGCCCGTCAAGCGGCACATTATGTTCGGCTATGTCCATACCTGCCATAACTTTTATACGCGATATTACAGCAGCCTGCAAATCCTTTGGCACGCTTAATATATCACGCATTATACCGTCCACTCTGAGTCTGATGTTCATCTGCTCTTCCTGTGGTTCTAAATGTATATCGCTTGCTCTTTCCATAACTCCTCTTTCTATTATGGAATTAACAAGTCTGATTGCCGGAGCAGAATCTGCGCCCTCTTCTCCGAGCTGATTAGAGATAAATGCCGCGGAAACTTCTGTCTTATCATAAAGGCCGGCTTCCTGCTTCATCTCTTCTATAGCTTTAGCAGCACCTTCATTGGAATAAAGAACTGAAATAGCATGTTCTATTGCAGCTGCTGTTGATACTACCGGAACCACTCTTTTTTTGACGGATTTCTTCGCTTCTTCTAAGGCATAGAAGTTAAGCGGATCGCTCATGGCAAGATATATTTCATCACCAACCACTCTTACCGGAACCACCTGATACTGCTTAGCTATATTCTTAGGCAGCGTTTGTGCAAGCTCTGCAGGTATATTAACCTTAGTCAAATCAACATACTCAATACCCAGCTGCATCTGCAAAGCTTCAATAAGCTCCATCTCGGTAATAATACCTGAATTTATAAGCGCCGCACCAAGACGTTCTTTTGTCTCTTTTTGTATTGCGAGTCCCTTCTCAAGTTCCTCTTCGGATATTACGCCGGCTGAGGTAAGAAGCTCGCCAAGTCTCATGTATTTCAAATTAATCTCCTTCTTATCTAATCCTGCGCAGCAGTCGTATCTGTTGTCGCATTTTCAGTCTCATCGGCAGGCAATCCTTCATCTTCAACACCGCCAACCATTGTCTCATAAAATGTCGCCGTGGCCGATACTTTAATATCGCCTTTCCATTTCTTAAGATCCACATTCGATGAATCTTTATCTTCAACTACACAGCTAAGATCACCTATACGACATCTGTATTCACTATTCTCAAGATTTAAAATAGTCTTTTTTGCAGCCGAATAACCTTTAGTCGTAAACTCTATTGTAAAAGCACGACGCACCAGATCTCCTTCTCTGGTAAGATCATCGAATGATACCAAATACTCCTTGGTATCTGATAAGATATCATTAAGCGCCGCAATTTCAGCTTTTGAGTTATTATAACTTGCCATATATCCGCCGCGCCCGCTACTGCCCAAAGAATTAAGCTCTGATTGCATTTGCTCAAGTCCTTTAATCTTTGTTTTAACGGCATCAAGCTCAACACCCAGAGACTGTCTTTGAGACTTTGCTTCTTCTATTCCGTTTCTTACGGGGAAATCCACAACCCAAAAATAACAAAGCACTAAGATTATTGCCGCAAGTATTGCTATTAAGACTTTTTCTTTTGTTGTAAATTCGCGACTAAGTACTTTCACTCTACATCAACCTCCCCATTTTCTATAGCATTTTTACCTGAAAAATCCTTAACGGTCTCTGTAAGAGAACTGCTGCTCTCATCTTCACTAACGCCCTCATCAGATGATATAGAGCTGTGAGTGCGCCCGTTAAGATGCACTACTACATCTGCCGTAACGCCCTTTTCGCTTGAATCGGAGCCATCTTCTTTTTGCGCAGTTGAAACCGTCGTATAACTTACAAGCTCGTGCGCATCAATTCCCCGGGTAATTTCATTTATTGCTTTTAGTGTGCTGTCTACTATTCTAAGCTCTAAAACATTTTCGGATACTGTCCAGTACTCTACTTTACATTTACCTATTACAGTCTCATCTAAAAGCTCTAATACTTCCTCTCTTTCTACCTGGGACAATTCCTCATCTGTCATTCCGGCAAATGTATAATGTGCATATTCTTCCTCAGTCATATCATATTGTGCCAAAGTATCATAAGCCTCATTTAGCTCCTGCTGCACTTTGTTCGTTTGCGCCTGCTCATCATATAACTTTGCAAACCTTGCCGCCACACCGTATATCGAAAAAATCACAGCACCTGCTATTATCACAATAATGGCTGCTATCGCTGTCTTTTTATCAAGAGTATTAACTTCTATCTCAGCAAGATTTATGTATCTTTTTGTCGGAAGTTTTCCCTTTGATAAATGGCTTTTTGAATTTTGTTTTTTTGTTAATGTTAAGTTAGCCAAATCTTTTTCCCCCCAATGTTATCTATTCTTGCGTAATACCTATAGCTTTTACAAATATTGATCCGCCATCTTCTATCATCTGCGGCGCTAACAACTCTTTTGCGTGATGCACGTTAAGATCGAGCGAGTTTTGTATTTCTTCTCTGAGCGGTTTTATCATAATGCCGCCGCCTTCAAGCCAAACACTTTCTAATTTAGAATCCGGATTTGAAAATCTGTAAAAATTAAGCGCCCTGTGAAGTTCCATCGTAATATTCTCATAAGCGCTCATGCAGTAGTCTGCAAACTGGCAATTCTCATAATTGGTCATAAGATATGTATGCGCAAGATGCAAATCTATATTAAGATTCTCCGCAATTACGGCATCAAGCGCAGATAAGCCGATATCAAGCATACGGGTTACCTCATATCTTTCTCCGTTAAACATATGCATTCTGATTGCCTTATGTCCTAAATCCAAAATACAATATTCTCTATCGTGATCTGCATTTTCTCTGATAAGGGAAATATATGAACTGATTGTCGGAGCAGCCTTAACAAGCTTAAGCCCCGCTTTTTTTATAAATGATCTGACTGAATCAAGATGTTCTTTTTGAACCGCTACACCCATTAACTCCATAGACTCGTCAATAGCGTTCGGCTCGGAGAGCATAGCATAATCATAAATATATTTTCTCGGCTCATCTGATATAAAATCCGAGAATTCATACGGCAGATTGATTCTTAGTTGTTCTGCAGTCATAACCGGCATTTCAACAGTTCTGGTATATACATTTTCATTAGCCAAAACATAAGCGACCTGACCGGCGTGCATATTATTAGCCTTTAGAGTATCTTTAATAAACTCCGCCATAGACTCTTCCGAAACAATGCGATTGCCTTGCACATAGTTCTCAGGAATTGATGCTACCGCTGTCTTTTCAACTCTGTCTCCGTTTACCTGGGCAATTTTTATACTATCATGCCCTAAATCCATTCCAAGTAGTCTTTTTGCCATTTTCATTATCCCTCGTCAACTGATGTATTTTTGTTCCCTAATT
>CAJOPM010000099.1 GCA_905236225.1 uncultured Eubacterium sp. | reverse complement strand
TTTAGGGTAACCCCGACTGAGACCAGTTTGTTATAACCCCTACCTACGCTACGCTTAGAGGAAGGGGTCTTATCCGACTGAGATAAAGGCGTAATAATTTTACTTAATGTTCACACTTATTTAAGATATAGAACTGCTAATATATGTTATAATAATCTAAAGAAATAAAAGAATTATTTAATTGATTTTTGAATCTGTATTTTACGTTTGATGCTAAGCTACCGATATATATATTGTAAAATAATAATTGCTTATTATACTGCTATTGCAGCAGATTGATACCATATTAGAAAGGGGTGTGGCATATGAAGTTCGTTAAGGTTAATGACAGCACATTGCGCTGCCTTATAACTGAAGAAGAGATGGATAATCTTGGATTTGAGATCGATGAGCTTATTAGTGACAAAGACAAAGCTCAGGATTTCTTGCAAATCATTTTAGAAGATGCTGAGGCAAAGACGGGTTTCAAGATGAAAGGAGCCACGGCTCTTTCTGTAGAGGCTACAATGCTTCCCGGTCGTGGATTATCCCTTACAATTTCTGGCAGAAATTCTGTGGAATCTGTCAGAGAGAAGATTCGCAGATTTCATGATGCAATGGCTGACTACACGCAGATGCTCGAAGAAGGCATGGCACAGTCGCTGCCGCAAGCTGGTGAAGATATTAATATAGATTTGATTACGCTTCAATTTGCATCACTTAAGCAAGTAGTTGAATATTGCACACAGATTAATATACCTGATGCTAAGAGCAGCTTATATAAGTTAAGCAGCGATGAATATTTTTTGATAATAGAGAAGCATTTTACAAATGATGAATTTAGATTTCTTGGCGGAGCTGCATTAGAGTATGCTAGTGCGCTTGATCGCAATGATATCAGCAAAGCGTTTATTACTGAGCATGGCGAGTGCATTATCAAAGATAATGCACTTGAAAAACTTGAATTTTTGGAAATGGGAATTGATCAAATTTATGCTTGACATTGGTATATATATTTGATATTATATCCTAGTCGGCTTCGTAAGAGGGGTTGCGACAGAAGTATAACTCAATATTTGAGATGCGGAAGTGTCGGAACTGGCAGACGAGCAAGACTAAGGATCTTGTGTTCATTGCGAACGTGTGGGTTCAAGTCCCATCTTCCGCATTATTATTTTAGAACTAAGGTGCATGCCTTAGTTCTTTTTTATTTATAAATAGATGCACCTAGTTCTAAAATAACAGGCCGAGGAGTCACTTGAACCCATGGGTTCAAGGTCTCCTCGACCTGGCGGTCTTCGTCGGTCGGTTCGGTGGAAAAAAGGTCCACCGGACCTTTTTCTATTTCCACCTCACCCCATCTTCCGCACTAAGATTTTTCTTTTTTGATAAAAGTGGTTTACCTCGGTTTACCCGTTAAACAGCAACGGATATTCCATTTGCTTCATTGAAGGCGTCCCACATATCTCCAATCTCGTGGAGATATTCCTTGTCTCTGGAAAAGGTATAGTTTTCCAGATTCGTACTGGTCTATTATTATCCATGAAAAAATCGTGGATATCCGCAAAAATTTCATGTAAACGGGCAGTTAAATTTTGACTGGTACAAAGTGGTTGGTTAAACGACTTATTTCGTTTATAAAAATGTAACGTTTGCATAAAAGTTCGTATGTAAAAATGTAGAATGGCTTGTTCTTTCGTCCTAAAAAATGTATGATACATGTACAGGAGGAAATTCAATAGAGAGATTGGCATATCAAAAACTAATTAGGTGGAAGAATAGTAAGGATAGAAAACCACTTATCTTAAATGGAGCCAGGCAAGTGGGTAAGACATGGCTTCTTAAGGAATTTGGTTCTAGAGAGTATGAGAATATCATATTCATCAATGCCGTATTCAAAAATTCAGTTTTTTGCTATTCAAACACCAGGATTTATGGAACTAATACCAGATTCTGAACTTTTTTTGCAGTTTGCGAGTGGTTTTACAGCAACGTTTGAATTTAAAGGTGATACAGATATAGGCAAAATTGGTCGTATGATTTCTGAATATGTATTGGAAAAGTAATTCAATTTTTTTCACTAAATTTAAGGTGCTTTGTGTATTTACATGAAACACCTTTTTTGTTATATTTTGCACTGTATATACGAGATGAGCTGCTGCGCTCATGAGCTTGCAGCATAGCAGGATGTAAATTCAGTGTAATGACTATGAAGGAAAAATGTGAGATAATGAGAAGTAAATCGGCGATGGATAATTTTCAAAAAGGATATAATTGTGCGCAAGCAATAGTTTTAGCATTTGCAGATATGATTCCTATAGAAGAGGAGCTGCTTCTTAGAATGGCATCGTCATTTGGCGGAGGAATGGGAAGGTTGCGCGAGGTATGCGGCGCCATGAGTGGGATGTTTATGGTAGTTGGAGCCTTGTATGGATATGACGATTCGAAGGAATCAAAGATTAAGGCAGAGCATTATGCGAGGATACAGGAGCTTGCAGGAAGATTCGAAGAAAAGAACGGCTCTATAGTTTGCCGTGAATTACTTGGACTTAATATAAAGCATGATTCGTCGGTGCCAAAGGAGCGTACGCAGGAGTATTATAAAAAGAGACCCTGCCCGCAGCTGGTCGCGGATGCTGCGAAGATTTTAGAGGACTATATACATAAAAATCCGCCAAAAGGTTGTGAGAGTACAGTGAGAAATGGTCAAAAGACAGTTAAATAATAATACAAATAATATAGTGCTTATAGTTGCTATTATAGCGTTTGCATGCGGGCTAAGAGCCCCTATAACAGGTGTTGGATCACTTGTTGGAATGATTACGCAGGAGCTGGGATTATCAGCTACGTTTACCGGAATGCTAACTACAATACCGCTTATAATGTTTGGCATTTTTTCGGTGTTTGTAGGTAAAATGGCAAATACTATCGGTGCAGGGAAAGTGACCGTTATAGGTTTGGCGCTTATTATAGGCGGTATTATAATGAGATCCTATATGGGAGCGGGAGGACTATTTTTAGGGACTATGGTTATAGGAATCGGAATTACGGTTGGTAATGTGCTTGTTCCGGCGATTATAAAATCAGAGTTTCCCAATAAGATAGGATTGCTGACTGCAGCTTATACTACTGTAATGAGTGTTTTCGCCGGTATATCGGGTGGGGTCAGCGTGCCTATAGCACAAAAATACGGATGGGAAAATTCGCTTTCTATATGGATTGTATTAATTGCCATACCGCTGATTATCTGGCTGCCTAATATCAGATTAAAACTAAAAGCCGGATCGCAAAACGGAAATTCATCAATTGTAAAAAATATGATGACATGGTGGATTTCATTTTATATGGGAGTTCAATCGCTTTTGTTTTACGGCTTTATTGCATGGTTTGCGTCAATAGTGCAAAGCTACGGAATAGATGATAAGACGGCGGGATATTACAATTCCATTTTTATACTTCTAGGAATACCCGGAGCAATATTGGTACCGATGGTGATGGGGCCTAAGAGAAACCATTCAATAGTGGGAGCTTTTACAGGTATACTTTATTTGATAGGATTGATAGCATTGCTTTTCGGCTCGAATCACGTGGCGCTTTTAATTACAGTAATCAGTTGCGGATTTTGCTCGGGAGCCTGCATTTCTTTTTCAATGGCTCTTTTTGGATTACATACAAGAAATGCTGCAGATACGTCCAAACTGTCGGGATTTGCTCAGTCGATAGGGTATTTTATTGCTGCAACAGGGCCTATTCTTATGGGTAAGCTATATGATATAACGAGCAGTTGGATAATGCCGATTGTACTTTTGATAATTGCATCAGCTATATTGACAGTTTTAGGGATTTTGGTCGGAAGAAAGAAAATGATACCATAACTTTGTTATGGGTAAGGAAGGGGTAGACAAGATGAATTTGTTAGAAGAGGCTATTATATATTCTACGGTGTTGTATCAGGGAAAGACAAGAAAGATTAGCGGCTCGCCGTATATATTACATCCGCTTGAAGTGGCACAGATATTATCTACTATGACTGATGATTTAGAGGTTATAGCTGCAGGAGTTATGCATGATATTGTAGAGGATACGGATGGAACGATAGAAGAAATAAGAAAACGTTTTGGAGAAAGAGTAGCTATGCTTGTTGACTCTGAGACAGAGAATGATTATCCCGGAGAAGATAAGGCGCAATCATGGAAAAAACGCAAGTCTCAGAGCCTTGATAAGCTTAAAAGTCTCAACGATATAGGTGTCAAGATGCTTTGGCTTGCCGATAAACTTTCCAATATTCGCTCGCTTGCAGGTAGCTTTGGAGAGTACGGAGATAAAGTTTGGGAAAAACTAAATCAAAAAGATTCTAATTGTCATTTGTGGTATTACAAGACTATAGCAGAGTATGTTGAGATGGATCTTAACAAGACAGGTGCTTACAAGGAATTTATAGATCGTATTAATTACATTTGGCCGGGTACATTTGAATCATGGAAAACAAAATACAAAAAATATAAAGAAGTATCAATAGAGGGATGTAAGAAAATAGGGCAAGGAGCTAAGGGCGAAATATACCGCTATGATGAAGAGTTAATAGTAAAGGTATATAATGAGAAAAATACATACAAAGATGTGGAAAGAGAGAGCGCCCTTGCAAGAACTGCGTTTGTGTTAGGCCTTCCTACAGCTATATCTTTTGGTATAGTTTCAGTGGGCGCCAGATATGGAGCAATGTTTGAGCTTATTGATGCACAGACTTTTTCCGATCTTATTGCAAGAAATTCTGATAAGGTAGATTATTATGCGCAAATTATGGCAAACCTTGCTAAGCATATTCACAGTATTGAGGTAGAGGACAATACATTCTTCCCGGATGCTAAGATTCAGCTTGAAGGTTGGGTAGACCGGGCGATAGATGACGAGGATGAGGAAATAGGTGCTGATATCAGAAGAGCGGTCAATGCAATAGATGGAACAAATACTTTAGTTCATGGGGATTTCCATACAAATAATGTTTTTCTCTCGGAAAATGAGCCGTTATTTATAGATGTAGACAGAATGTCTGTAGGTAATCCGATTATAGATATAAGTGGAGTATATCTGTTTTATGTTGGATTTGGCAGGATTGATAAGAAAAAAATTGAAGATTTTATGGGATTCTCTTATGAAATTGCGCTTAGGTTTTATGATAGCTTTATAGAATGCTATTTGGAAAGTAAAGATAAAGATTTGATAACGCAGATAAACGATAAAGCTAAAGCACTTGCGTATATTCGACTTATAGGTCAGATAAAGAAGAAAAAAAGCCTGACATTAAAGGACAATGAATTAATTGGTGATTTGGTAAATGAAGTTAAGGAGCTTATTGATAAATATAAGACTTTGGGTATTTAACTCAGTCGGAGAAATCCCCCACCTCTAAGCGTTAGCGTAGGTGGGGGTTATGACAAATGGGGAGAGCTAATGAGTGCTTTTAAATTACACACAGGTGATGAACTCTATTACGAAGATCATGGCAGTGGTTCTAATACTATCGTTATGGTGCATGGGTGGACCAGCAGCCATGATATGTATGTAAAGCCTGTTGAAATACTTGAAAAGTATATGAGGTGCATAATCTATGATCAGAGGGGGCACGGGTTGAGTACCAGCAATGAGGATAAGATGATTTGCCTTGATACTCTGGCAGAAGATTTAAAGGAACTCATAGATGGATTGCAACTTGAAAATATTTGCCTTCTCGGGTGGTCTATGGGAGCGATGGTTGTTATGCAGTATATAAATAATTATGGCTGCAAAGGATTAAAGAAAATCATACTCTGCGATATGAGCCCCAAAGTTGTAAATGATGAGGGCTGGGAATATGGGATGAACAAGTTAAAGTATATTCCCAATAAAAATGTAAAGTTTGATAAAGCGCAAGTGTTTTCGTTGTACAAAAAATTTGTACTTAAAACAGATCCGAGCTTAAATAATCGCTCTTGTGATGAGGTGAATAGTTATATCAAAAAAAAGATATCAAGTATTACGCCGGGTGTGCTTAAATATTTGTCAAAATCCATGAAAGAGGCTGATAACAGAGCTGTTATATCAAAGATAGATGTACCATTTTGTTATTTTTATGCAGACCCGGGCTCTATTTTCTTACCACAGCTTAGTGAGTGGTATAGGCAGCAGGCACATACCGAGTATGAGGCCATCAGTTTTAAAGGAACTCATAGATTTATCAGAGAACATCCGGATGAATTTGCACAAGAGGTTATCAGGCAAGTAGTATAAGGAGGCGTTTTATGAGATATTATCCGCTCACTCCGGCGCAGAATATGCATCACCAATGGATCATGGAATATGGTACTCAGCAGGTTAGTGGAGTCAGTATTGTGGCAGCAGTCAAAGCAAATGTTGATTTTAAGTTGCTTACAAAATGCATCAATATGGAATATGAGCGTTATGCCTGTATGAGACTGCAATTTACAAAACCTGACAAAGAAGGAAATGTAAAGCAGTATTTGGCTAAGCACGAACCTGAAGAATTTCCTGTTATCAATCTTACAGACAAGGCGGATATGAAAGAGGCTGACAGTGTTATGCAGCAGTGGGCGTATTTGACCTTTGAAGGGGATAATGTGCCTATGTGTGAAATCAAACTTGTTGATTTGCCAAAGGGGTATAGGGGATTTTTTGTACACATGGATCACAGGTTGGTTGATTCGAGTGCGCTTGCCGTAATGGTTAAGGATATATTTGCACTTTATCTTCATTATCAGTTTGGAGCGTCTTTCCCAAAAGAACTTGTTGATTATAAAAAAGTATTGGAAAAAGACATTAAGAAAGCAACGGATGAGAAGAGAAGAGATAAGGACAGGCGATTTTGGAATTCGCATTTTGATAAGTATGGTGAGCCCCTTTATTCAGATATACAAGGACCGTCGGTATTAGAGGCGGCAAGAAAACGGCACAATAATCCCGCTTTGCGTTCTGTAGATATCGAAAGAAAAGAATTGTTTGTTACGGTTAAGGATTATTATCTTGAAAATCACGCCGCAAAAAGACTTTATAATTTTTGCACACAGCAGAATGTTTCTATGACTAATTTTTTGTTGCTGGTGCTTAGAACATATTTGTCAAAGGTTAATAACAGGCAGGAAGATATTACGATAGAAAATTTTATTTCAAGAAGGTCTACTCATGATGAGTGGTCATCGGGAGGCAGCAGGACAATCTGTTTCCCGTGTAGAACGGTTATATCAGAGGATACGGAATTCCTTGAGGCGCTTTATGAAATACAAAATACACAAAACGGTATATATCTTCATGCTAACTACGATCCTGTCTTCATAAGAGAAGAGATGAAGCGCAGATACAATACGCCTGATAATACTACTTATGTTAGTTGTTATCTTACCTATCAGCCGATAATGACTTATGCAAGTGCTGATAAATTAAAAAATACGCCAATGCATATTGAGTGGTTTGCAAATGGTGCTGCTACAAAAAAGATGTATCTTACGGTATCTCCCAATGAAAAAGGTGAACTGAAATTTTCATATCACTACCAGACGGTAGAACTTAGCGAGCATGATATAGAGCTATTGTATTATTATATGATGAGAATCGCATTTATGGGAATCGAAGATTCACATCTTAGCATAGGACAAATAATGGACTCGGTTTAAGAAAGGAGCTAACATGGAACAACAATTTAAAGAAATCCTTGCACAATATACGGACTTTGAACCTTCGGCAATTACTAATGAACTCAGATTCAGAGAAGATATGTCACTTAGCTCACTTGATTTTATGACGTTGTTAGGCGAGGTAGAGGATACGTTTGATGTCGAATTTGATGAAAGTGATGCGACGGGAATTTTTACCGTAGGAAATGCAATTGAGCTTATAAGGAGAAAGATGGGCAATGAGTGATTTGGTAAGAGAGGTTATGGAAAATTCTTTCGTGGAGTTCTCTCAAATACCGGCTGTCAAATGGCTTGAGGGCAAAGAAATTTGCCAGATTAATTACAAAACGCTAGGAGAGAATGTCGCAAAAATAAGACGCGGCTTGGTATCAGAAGGATTTGAAGGAGAGCATATCGCTTTTATAGGAGGCAGCAGCCATTTTTGGGTAGAATGCTATTTGGGTACTATTACAGGAAATATGTGCGCTGTTCCGCTTGATACAGGACTTCCTAAAGAGGAACTTTTAGAACTTGTTAGAAGGTGCGATGCATCTGGCGTATTTTTAGATAAGAAATATGAAAATCTGATTGATGATATTATCTCGACCTGTGCAAAGGTTAAGAAAATATGGATAATGCAAGGGTGCGAAGAGACAGTAAAAGATAAAGTAGAATCGCTTGATAAGCTTATTAATTCCCAAAGCGAAGATGATGGCAAGTTGCCGACTGCTGATGACCTTGCGATGATAATATTTACATCGGGGACAACTGGGAAGAGTAAGGGAGCAATGCTTTCTCAGCATAATTTGGCAGCTAATCTCGAAGCGATGTCTTTTTCGACAGCTCCCGGGGTTGTGCTTCTTAATGTATTGCCTATTCACCATGCTTTTTGTCTTGTCATGGATTGGCTCAGAGGGTTTGCAAGAGGAGCAACTGTTTGCGTTAATGATTCTCTTATGCATATGGTAAGAAATATGGGTATTTTCAAGCCGCACGCTATGCTTATGGTGCCGCTTATGATAGAAACCGTATTTAAGAGGATTAATGCGGCCAAGAGCGAGGAAGCAAGACAAAAACGCGCAAAGGAAATATTCGGCGGCAGGCTGCGATATATTTTTACCGGAGGAGCCCATCTTGACGATTATTACCTTGAACAGTTTTTAAAACTCGATATTAAGGTCTTAGAGGGCTATGGAATGTCGGAATGCTCTCCGGTTATTAGTGCGAATACACCTGTTGCTTATAAGTTTGGCTCTGTTGGCAAACCTTTATCAAATGTAGAAGTTGCATTTGCAGAAAATGGAGAAATACTTGTCAAAGGAACTTCTGTAATGAAGCAGTATTATCAGATGGAAGAAGAGACCAGG
>CAJOPM010000098.1 GCA_905236225.1 uncultured Eubacterium sp. | reverse complement strand
TGCCGCTGTATCTATCTTCTGATTATATGCAATGGAAGATGCAAATAGAGCAAGAAGAATCCTTTATTTAACTAAGTCGTAGAAATTTTAGCGTCTCGTAGCAAAGCGCAGGAGGGATAGGACAAACTTAATAATTATTAGGAGGGTCGGGTGATGAGTCTAGAGGTTACTACATGCACGAAAGATTATGACAATATATATGAGCAGGTCAGGCAACAGGTTTTGTTAAGGCTTGATATGACCAGAGCAATAGAGGATGAGGAGATTGAAAATGAAATATTTGATGTCATAAAAGAGATATCAAAAAATTATCCGCTGCCGCTAAATGAAAGAAAGAGACTGCAAGGTCAGGTGTTTAACTCTCTAAGAAAACTCGATGTGTTGCAGGAGCTGATCGACGATGATGATGTCACGGAAATATTAGTAAATGGGGCAAAACATGTTTTTTATGAAAAGGAAGGTCAGTTGTATCAATATGAAAGTTGCTTTCATTCAAATGAAAAGCTTGAGGATGTAATACAGCAGATAGTCGGGAAAAATAACAAAATGGTTAATGAATCTGTGCCGATCGTAGATACCAGACTATCAGACGGATCCAGAGTAAATATTGTACTTCCGCCTATAGCAATAGATGGAGCCGCATTGAGTATAAGAAGATTTCCTAAAAATCCAATTACGATGGAACGTCTTATAAGCAAGGGCGCAATATCTAAAGAAGCTGCAGCATTTTTAGAAAACCTGGTAAAGGCAAAATACAACATTTTTATATCGGGCGGAACGGGAAGCGGTAAGACAACGTTTTTGAACGCCCTATCGGGCTTTATTCCAAAAGATGAGAGGATTGTAACCATAGAAGACGCAGCGGAGCTTCAAATAAGAGGCGTAGATAATCTGGTAAGGATGGAGACAAGGAGCGCCAACTTTGAAGGTGTGGTGCCAATTACTATACGAGATTTGATTAAGACTGCACTTCGTATGAGGCCGGACAGAATAATCGTCGGAGAGGTAAGAGGAGCTGAAGCTCTTGATATGCTCCAAGCAATGCAATCGGGACATGACGGTTCACTTAGCACCGGACATGCGGATTCTTGTGAAGATATGATATACAGACTAGAAACAATGGTTCTTATGGGAGGCATTGAGCTTCCGCTTAAAGCAATACGGAGCCAGATAGGAGCAGGTATAGATATAATGGTTCATTTGTCAAGGCTTAGAGACAAGAGCAGGAAAATGATGGAGATTAGCGAGGTGCTGATGCAAACAGACGGAAAAATAGAATTTTCAGTGCTCTACAGATTCGAAGAAACGCAGGATGCAGAGGGTAAAATCTGCGGCAGATGGGTAAGGGTAAATCCTCTTAAAAACACGAAAAAGTGCAGGGCAGCAGGAATTAATATAGGAGATATGTGCTGATGGATTATTCAATATACAAATTATCGTCTAAAGAAATTTTTATAATCATAGCGCAATCAATGCTAATATCGGCGCTGCTCGCAGTGATTTGCTATAGAAGCATCTGGGGGATGATTATAGCTGTTGTTATAATGCCAGTTTGGTTCAAAGTTAGAAAGGCAGAGTTTAAAAGAAAAAGATTAAAGCTATTAGAATCCCAGTTTCGAGAAGCAATGCAATCTGTATCCGGAGCTCTTTATGCAGGATATTCATTGGAGAATGCATGGCGTTCGGCAGGAGGAGATCTAGTCGTTATCTATGGAGAAGATGCATTAATGGTAAAAGAAATAGAGCAAATGCTCTATAAATTGTCCGTCGGTAAGAACTTTAGACAAATATTGCAGGACTTCGGAGATAGGTGCAACCTTAAGGACGTACAGTCTTTTTGCAGAACAATGGAGTTTGCGATAAAAAGCGGCGGAGATATGACACAAATCATACAGACAACCGTTAAAAAAATAAATGACCGTTATGAGGTACAAAGAGAGCTGGATACGGTGACAGCCGAAAAGCAGTTGGAGTTTAATATTATGATGATTATTCCAATCGGGATAATAGTTTTTATTACGTTTGCGTCGCCGGGTTATCTTGACCCTTTATATAACACGGCACAGGGGAAATTTATAATGACAGCTTGTATCGGTGTATATGCAATTGCGGTATTTATAGCTAAAAGATTAGTGAGAATAGAATAAGGCAGGTGAGAACATGGCAGTATTTGTGGGAATGCTAATAGCATCGGCAGTTGGATTTATTTTAACAAAAAGAATATCAAGGCTTGAGAAGTATTCATATATACCAAAGATTGCCGCAGCCTTTGCATTTCTTGGGATAATAGCGCTTTATACCTCTACTTCTCAAATATCAAACGGCAGGGTCGCAAAAAATGAAAGCGGAGAGGGAAGTGCTGAATATTATTTTGACATAACTGTCCCGGGACTCATGAAAGATGAGGAATTTTCATTTGAACTAAAAGAGCGGCAATTAGATGACACGCAGGTACAATCGGCGCTAGCTGCAGCTCAAAAGGAGCTTTCAAAGGTTATGCTCAAAGATAATAAAAGTGCAGATTATGTTACTAAGGATCTATATTTGCCTAAATCGTTGCAAGATGGAAAAGTAACGGCAGCATATGAATTTTCAGATATGAATCTGGTAGAAGATGATGGTTCTATTATATTTGAAAATACGACAAAGGAAGGTCAAATAATTACGCTTGAGGTAATTCTTACGTGCCAGGAAACTGAAAAGATAATAAAGTATCCATTAAGAATCGTAGAAGATAGCACCGATAAAAAAGCACTTTTTCTTAAGTATTTGAAAAAGACAATAGAATCAAGGGAAAATCAAAGTCCTAATGCAAAGACTATCACTTTGCCAAAGGAACTGGGCTCTTTGCCAATAGAATGGAAGGATTCAGGAGCTGTAAATCCGTGGCATATACTCTTTTTTCTAATAATAGTTGTTGTAGCGGTAGAATTTGCCAAGCGTGCAGATATCAAGAAAAAAGAAAAAGACAAAAGGGATATGCTTATGAGCGAATATCCGGAATTTATAAGTGAAATTTCACTGCTTTTAGGCACCGGGATGAATGTAAAAACTGCAATTGAAAGGATGGTGATGCAAAAAGAAAAAAATAATGAAAAACTAACGCCGCTAGGAGAGGAACTAAAGCTAACATGCGGTGAAATAAAAGGCGGTATAAGTGAAGCTTCAGCATATGAGAGATTTGCCCAAAGAACCGGACTTAGAGCATATAGGAAATTTTGCGGAATGCTGATACAAAACTTGAAAAAAGGGTCTAAAAAAATGCGTCAGCTCTTGGACATGGAAGCGGCAATGTCAATGGAAGAGCAAAAAGCGCTTGCAAGAAAAAAAGGCGAGGAGGCAGGCACTAAGCTGCTATTGCCTATGATGATAATGCTGGCACTGGTGTTAGTGATAATTATGTATCCGGCCATGGGAAGCATGGATATGTTTTAACTAAGTCGGAGAAATCCCCCACCTCTAAGCGTTAGCGTAGGTGGGGGTCATGACAAACTATACTCAGTCGGGGTACCCTAAAGGACTAGGAATGCTAAGCATTCCGTCGCAAGCTCCGACTGAGTTAAACGCTCCG
>CAJOPM010000097.1 GCA_905236225.1 uncultured Eubacterium sp. | reverse complement strand
ATTTGAGACCTCTGCACATCTGTGCGTACGCTTAAGTCCACTCATCGATTCTGCCATTTTATCCTCCTAATGATTAATTTTATCTTTTCTCTCATTTCCAACATGCTGGTTGGCTTCGGTAAGCTGATTGAAAAGCGTAGTCTTACCGCTGTTCTGATTCCCATATCCAGAAAATGCTGTCTTAGTGCTCCGCTTCCTCCTACCGATATTATTCTGGCCCACTTTCCAAGCTCTAATTCTTTTAAAACCATTATTATTTATTGAAAAACTCCTTTATTTGAGTATATCCCTGTTCACAAAGCTTGTCTTTTTGGAACTTTTTATTTTTATTCATTCTTACGACCAGAACCTTATTACCTTGTTCTCTAAGCTGCGCAGCTTGATCCATTATCTGAGGCAGTGCTTCGTTAGGATATCCCTTTTCTATCAAAAATGCAATCTTATCTGCGCTTTGCGGTACTTTGAACCCATTTTCAAGAAGTAATAATATAATTCTTTCAAAACCTATTGAAAATCCACACGCAGGCACACTTTGTCCGGTAAAATTACCTACCATATTATCATATCTTCCGCCGCCTCCGCAGCTTCCGCCAAACTGAGGCATCGCTATCTCAAAGATAGTTCCTGTATAATATCCCATACCTCTTACAAGTGTAGGATCAAATACTATTTTAAAATCCGCTTTCTTAGCCTTTTCTACGGTAGAGATGATACTCTTTAGATTATCAGTTATTTCCTTATCCAGATAATCTTTTAGGATTTCATAAAGCTTATCTAGCGCATCATCTTGTTTGCTTATTTCAAAGAGCTCTAAATATTTATCAACCATGCTCTTATCGTAGCCATTTGATATCAGTTCGTTTGATACGCCCTCTATACCAATCTTGTCCATCTTGTCTAATGTGATTAATACACTTGATATATCATCTTCTGAAAATCCGCTGTAAAGCGCCATGGCCTTAAGTATGCGTCGCTCATTAATTCTTATTTCAAAGTCGGAGAATCCGATTTTTCCAAGTGTATGCGTAGTTGCAAGTATAAGCTCAATTTCTGCAAGAATAGAGCCTTCTCCTAATATATCAATATCGCACTGCATAAACTGGCGATATCTGCCTCGCTGCGGTCTGTCGGCTCTCCATACAGGACCCATTTGAAGTGCTTTAAACGGAGATGGCAAATCATTGGCATGCGCACTGTAGTAGCGGCATAACGGCACTGTCAAATCATAACGCATACCATAATCTACAACATCATCTTCGCTCTTGGCAGTCTCAAGCTTTAACTTTTCGCCTCTTTTTAATACCTTGAATATAAGTTTCTCATTTTCACCGCCTTGATTATTAGATAAATTAGCTATATTTTCCATGCACGGTGTTTCTATAGGTGTAAATCCGTAATCTTTGTAGGTATCTTTGATAATTCCTTGAACATAGTCTCTTATCTCCATCTCAAGGGGCATAATATCTTTCATACCATTGACCGGTTTTTTCTTTAAAGCCATTTTATTTCCTCCAATAATTTCCTTTTTTTGTCTATCATCTCTGAAATACGAGATATATAAAGTGCAACGTCTTTAACGTTTACAGCTCTTTTTATCTTTCCGTTGCCAAAAAGAACTTTTGATGCGGCGCCGGCTCCGGCCCCAATTACATTGTGTACATCTTCCATCATAAAAATATTGTAAATTCCTTCCTTATGGGGAAGAGAATATCCCACATTTTCTAAATTACCGGCGATATTTTTTTGTCGATACATATAATATGGTGCCATATTCATCTTATATGCACACTCTGAGCACATACTAAGTATCTGCGGCATCTGATCTATGCAAACGCTCTTGTAAATATCGTCTTTTACATCGAGGAGTGCTGCTCTTTTTACAGCCAGACTATGAACTGTCAAACTGTCAGGTCTAAGCTCGCTAATAGCATTTAACGTATTATTAATCTCTTCGATCCCTTCTGAAAACAGCCCCGCGATAATATCCATATTAATATTATCAAATCCCATACTTCTTGCAAGGTTAAAGCCCTCGACAACCTGCTTCGCGCTATGATGCCTTCCGATAGTCTTTAATGTCTTATCATTCATCGTCTGAGGGTTAATTGAAATTCTAGATACCCCGTATCTAAGTGCTGATTCTAATTTTCCCGGCGTAATGCTGTCTGCTCTTCCGGCCTCCACATTAAATTCTCTTACAAAGGTAAAATTAAGTATCCTCCTGATATTTGAAAGCAGATACTCATAGGATGCTTCATCAAGCGAAGTAGGTGTTCCGCCTCCGATATAAACGCTTAGCAATTTTTTGTCTTTAAGCGAATCTGCTATAAATTCCAGTTCTTTTATAAGACAATCCAAATATTCTTTAATGTTTTTTTCATATGCTGATATGGGATATGATGTAAATGAACAATACATGCACCTGCTCGGGCAAAAAGGTATTCCTATATATATGCTGTAGCAATCTTTTGATGCATTCTTTATTATATCAAGCTGACTATGTGCGATTTGTGTAGCAAGATGCGCTTTCTCATCAGATACCAAGTATTCATCTTTCATAAACTCTATCGCATCTTCACATTTGCTGCCGCTAAGCAGCATTTCAAGCGGAGCCTTTGTCGGTCTAACCCCCGTCAAATCTCCCCACGGGAGCTTTGTATTCGTCTCTTTTGATAAATATCCGTATACTAATTTCTTAACAGCATTTCTTTTATTGGATGCCACATTTGAAATCGCAGATTTGCAACTATTAATTGTTATATTTTCATCATCAATGATGATATTGTAATCAGCCTCATCTTCGTATTCACTTATAAAATCAATATCACAGGCCGGATAAAAGGCTCGAATCAGCGAGTGCACATCGAGCCTGTAGTAGCCATCATTTAATCTAACTTTAATCATTAATCAAAAAACGGATTGTATTTTTTTTCATATCCTATACTTGTTGCCGCCCCATGTCCGGGGTAAACGTTAACATCATCCGGCAGACACAAGAGTTTTTCTTTTATACTTCTTATAAGCTGTGATGCGCTGCCTTCCAGAAAATCTGTCCTGCCTATTGATTGGTTAAAAAGAGAATCGCCGCTAAATAGTATCTTTTCCTCCTCAATATAGAAACATATTCCACCGGGTGTGTGTCCCGGCGTATGAATTACAGCTATATCAAATCCTGAAAGCTTAAGATGTTCTGCATCATTAACAAAAACATCTGCATCATACTTGCTGCCTGTTGCGACAAAATCATCACTTAAATTATAACTGGGATCATTTAATACTTTTTTCTCATCCTCATGCGCATAAACTTTTGCCCCTGTAAGCGCCTTAAGTTCATCAACTCCATCTGCATGATCGAAATGACCGTGTGTCAGCAATATAGCTTCACAAACACAATCTAATTTTTTTATTTCTTCATACAATGCTTTTGCCGAAGCCCCCGGGTCTATGACTATTAGTTTCTTACTGTCATTGTTAATAAGAAAGAAACAATTTGTCATAATCGGCCCAACCTGAAAGCCTCTTATACTAAAATCTATCATCCTCTAGCCCTCTCTATGTCAATCACACTCGGAATCTGCCTAAGCTTTTCCATTATTGATATCAATTCATCTCTACCCTTAATCTCAAACGAAGCCATAATTGTGGCTATCCCCTGTCTGTTGGTCTTAGAACTAAGAGATATAATATCAATTGATTTTTCTGTAAAGACTTTTGAAATATCTACTAAGAGTCCTGTTCTATTACTGCCGAAAATCTTAATTTCTGCAAGATAATTATCATTGTTCTTTTCATCTCTTGAGCCCACCTGCCACTCGGCCTCAATAAGACGCTTCTTCTCATTGTCGGGCAAATTGATTATATTGATACAATCCGTTCTATGAATCGAAATGCCTCGTCCTCTTGTAATAAATCCAACTATCTCATCTCCGGGGATAGGACTGCAGCATTTGGAGAACTTGACAGCAACATCATGTATCCCTCTAACTGTAATTCCGCTTTTTTTCTTATTTTTCCCGGAAGAGTTCTTAACCTCTGATTCGACAATCTCTACTATCTGCTCGTCAGTAACATTTTCATTTAAAATCTTCTTTTCGGTCTCT
>CAJOPM010000096.1 GCA_905236225.1 uncultured Eubacterium sp. | reverse complement strand
TTTTGATGCGCACGGATTCGGACAGGAATTTGTCTGCTGAAGCAGACCCGAATCCGGCGCGCAAGACTCGCGAGCGAGTCTTGACTTCTCATTCACAAATATTTCACAACTAAACGGGGCTATAGTCACAAACCTTTCACATATTTTAATTAAACTTAAAGTCAAGACTTAATGGTAAGTCTTGACTTTAGTTATGGCGTAAAGCCGGGAAGGAGCCACCTAGATGGATGGGTTTAACGACAGCGAATCAAACGTTAATAACAATGCTGCAGGCACGAATAACAGCCAGGATTCTTCATCCGATACGCAGCAGTCTACTTATTCTTACAGCTATAAGAATCAAGAGACAAAAGATCCTAATATGACTTGGAGAGCAAGCGATAATACTGCTTCGGGCACGTATAGCACACAATACTCAAATGGTTACAACGAAAGCTCAGGATATTCACAGGGTTCTCAGAGTTATAACCAAAATACCAGCGGATATTATAACCAGGAATATTACAATCAAAACAGCTCGGATTATACAGACGCATCTAAAGATGCCAAGCCTAAGAAGAAGTTCTTTAAAAAGCGCAATAATAATATTAACAAAGTATATTCAAATAAAAGCGGCTTTGGAAAGACGATTGGCAAGGCGGTAATTATAGCCGTTGTATTTGGTCTTGTTGCAGGCGGAATATTTGTCGGCATATCCAAAGCTAATTTGTCGGATCAAAGCGTAGCATCAAACAGCGGCCAATCATCATCCGATAGTGAGGATGGCACACAGGATTCTTCCCTTAATACAGATGGAGAGATTGATGCGGCACAGATTCAATCAGGAGCCGATGTATCTGATATTGTTTCATCTGTTATGCCTGCTATTGTAGCAATTACTAACATGGGTGAGTATGAGACAGAGTGGTTCGGACAGACCTTTACACAGGAGGCTGAGAGCAGCGGATCCGGTGTTATTATCAGTCAGGATGATGATTATATTTATATAGCTACGAACAATCACGTGGTAGAGAGTTCACAGACGCTCACAGTGACATTTGTTGATGACAGCACAGCCACAGCCCAGATTAAGGGTACTGATTCTTCAAGTGATTTAGCTGTTATCAGTATCGAAATAGACAGCTTATCGGATGAAACCAAAAACAGCATCAAGGTTGCCACACTTGGCGATTCTGATGCTTTAGAGGTTGGAGACAGTGCAATCGCAATAGGAAATGCGCTCGGTTACGGTCAGTCGGTTACTACCGGTGTTATCAGCGCACTCAATAGAGAGGTTACACTTAGCGACGAGACTACAGGTGAGAGTATTACCAACGAATTACTGCAGACCGATGCTGCAATAAATCCCGGTAACTCAGGCGGTGCGCTTCTTAATGCAGAAGGTGATGTAATAGGAATTAATTCAGCCAAGTATTCGGATACTACAGTTGAAGGAATGGGATTTGCCATACCTATGTCTACGGCTGAACCGATTCTTAACGATCTTATCACGCGCGAAAAAGTTGATTCGTCTAAGAGCGCTTACCTTGGAGTTTCGGCTGTTGATGTTACCTCGGATATTGCAGAGGCTTACGGCATGCCGGAAGGTGTATATGTCGCACAGGTTGTTGAAGGTTCTGCTGCAGAGACTGCAGGTATCAAACAAGGTGATATCATCACTGAATTTGACGGAAAGAAGATAACCAGTATGGAATATTTAACAGAGCAGCTTCAGTACTATGAATCAGGCACCAAGGTCAAGATTGTAATACAAAGAGCTAATAACGGCGAATACGAAGAACAGACGTTAACTGTAAAGCTTGGAAGTAAGAATTAAGAAAAATATACTTTAAATGTTAGCGCACGGATTTGGCCCATAGTAAGGGCAGGTTTAATCCGTGCGCTTTTAACTTGCGGAAAAATTAGGTCATCGCTTTCTCATTTTCCCTTTGAGCCGGATATTGATTTTAATTGCCGCGATGATGAAATATTTGAAATTATGAAGAAAACTTCGGCAATGATAAAAAGCTATGGAGCTATTCCGCTCGGAGAGCTTCTCTCACTTGGAGAAATTAAATCTGACATTGGTGATGGTGTTCATGCAAAAGGACCTGATGCAAAAGTTCTTGAGGATGGTACTATTCAGGATGCATTTACAAAAGAAGAAATAGCTGAGCATATCAGGGAGTATATTGATGCCTGTAAGTGGTTTAGAGATTCCGGATGGGAAGGCATTATGATTCATTGCGGTCATGGCTGGCTCCCGGCACAGTTCCTTTCACCAAAGTATAATCACAGACAAGATGAGTATGGAGGCAGTTTTGAGAACCGCGCACGCTTTACAACCGAACTTTTAAAGGCTGTAAGAGAAGCAATGGGAGATGATTTCCTTATAGAAATAAGAGTGAGCGGTTCTGAGCATCTTAAAGGCGGTCTTGAAATAGAAGATGCGGTAAAATTCTGTAAACTTTGCGAGCCATATATTGATTTAATACATGTCTCCTGTGGACATTATTTGAGCTCATCAAGAAGCTGGGAGTTTACGACGGCGTATGCGCCTCACGGTGCCAACATTGAAAATGCGTCAATTATAAAGAAAAATGTATCAGTACCCGTTGCTGTAATAGGTGGTATTAACTCACCCGAGCAGGCAGAAGAGGCAATTGCTGCAGGCAAAGTAGATATGATTTCTATGGGAAGACAATTTTTCTGTGACCCGGCATTTCCCAATAAGGCAATGGAAGGAAGAGCAGATGAGATACGCAGATGTCTGCGCTGCGGACGTTGTTATCCGGGACCGTCCGGAGAACATGAGACTGAGAAGTGGACAATAAAATATCCGCCGCTTGATTCTTGCAGCATTAATCCTGATACTGTTTGGCCTGCTTCGCATCATAAGATAATGCCTGAGGATATGCCGCCTGTAACTAAGGCAAGAAAAGTATTGATTATCGGAGGAGGCTGCGGCGGAATGCAGGCAGCAATTACTGCAACAAAGAGGGGACATGATGTGATTTTATGTGAGAAGTCACAAAAGCTTGGAGGCCTGATTAATTTTACCGATCACACAGATCATAAGATTGATATCAGAAACTTCAAGGAAGTAATGATCAAAGAAACAAATAAGAGCGGAGCAGATATCAGATTAAACTGTGAAGTTACTCCCGGGATGATTAAAGAAATTAATCCGGATGCGGTAATAATTGCAGCTGGATCGGATGATTTGATTCTTCCTATAAAAGGAATCGAAAATGCATATACGGCGATGGACGTATATATGAATGACTTTAAGCAGCTTGGTAAGAGTGTAATAGTTCTTGGCGGCGGACTCGTAGGCTGTGAGGCGGCTGCGGACTATGTAGATAAGGGAATTAAGACTACTATCGTTGAAATGCAGGAGTGCCTGATGCCTGAGACGACCGGATTGTATCGTACGGAAGTGCATGATTTTCTTGATGAAAAAGGTTGTAATTATGAGGTAAATGCTCGCGCTTTAGAGGTCGGAAAGAATTATGTAATAGCAACACAAGGTGACAAGCAGATTAGATTAGAAGCTGATTGCGTGGTAAATGCGATGGGCAGAAGAGCCCATCCGATAGATAAGCTCAAAGAAGCATGCGATTGCAAAGTCTTTATCGTTGGTGATTGTATGAGAGCAAGACAAATAGGAGACTCTGTAAGAGAGGCATGGACTGCGGCTATGGAAATTGTATAAATATGATTTAGATGCCCATCGCAAGGACGCCCAACCTTGACGATGGGCATATGCTATGCTAAAATCTTCCTGTTGTCTACATATAGATGTAATCGGTAAGGAGATAGATATGAAGAAGAGATTTTTAGGACTTATATTATCGTGTATTATAGCGGGAGGAGTCCTAATGGGATGTGCAGATTCATCAGATAGTACACAAGGTGCGGATTCGTCATCTGAGCAGGAAGCGGATGAGTCGGGACGCACACAGCTTATAGTAGGATTTGATGCAGAGTACCCGCCATACGGATATATGGATGATAGCGGTGAGTATACCGGATTTGACTTAGAGCTTGCACAGGCGGTTTGCGATATGGAGGGTTGGGAGCTTGTTAAACAACCTATCGATTGGGGCTCGAAGGATGAAGAGCTTGGAAGCGGACAGATAGACTGCATATGGAATGGATTTACCATTAACGGCAGAGAGGATGAATATGAGTGGTCTGATGCTTATGTTAATAATGAGCAGGTCGTTGTAGTACCTGTAGATTCAGATATCAAACAGCTTAGCGATTTGGCCGGCAAGGTTGTAGGAGTGCAGCAGGCCTCAGCAGCATATGACGTTCTTACAGATGAAGAAGGACAAAAAGAACTCTCAGATACCTTCGGCACGCTTCAGCAGTTTGCAGATTATAATGAAGCATTTGCAGAGCTTATGGCCGGTTCACTTGATGCACTTGCAATTGATGTGGGAGTTGCAGAGTATCAGATGGCAGAAAGAGGCGAAGGCAAATACACAGTATTGGAAGAGACTCTTAACTCCGAGCAGTACGGTGTTGGATTTAAGCTTGGCAACACATCTCTTCGCGATGTGGTTAATGAGGATTTACACAAGCTTGCTCAGGATGGAACAGTAGCACAGCTTGCGGAAAAATATGGTATAGCAGATATGATCTGCTTAGAGTGAAATAATAATTAACTCAGTCGGAGAAATCCCCCACCTCTAAGCGTTAGCGTAGGTGGGGGTTATGACAAACTATACTCAGTCGGGGTACCCTAAAG
>CAJOPM010000095.1 GCA_905236225.1 uncultured Eubacterium sp. | reverse complement strand
TGCTTAGCATTCCTAGTCCTTTAGGGTACCCCCGACTGAGACCAGTTTGTTATAACCCCTACCTTCGCTACGCTTAGAGGAAGGGGTATTATCCGACTGAGATAAATGATTTAACGGCAAAAACAAAAGGATACAGACAAAAATCTGTATCCTTTTAATTATTGTTTGTCATAACCCCCACCTACGCTAACGCTTAAAGGTGGGGGATTTCTCCGACTGAGTTAAAGCATTGTTAAAACTTCTTCTATAAATTCAAATGTCTTTGGCTGTGAGGCTTTAAGTGACCCCTTGTCCGTGCAATATGTCTTATATGCCTCTCCGAAATATTCATCCGCATTTGTCTGGCCATAATCAGAACTCTTACTACCCTCTTCGGCGAAAATTTCATTGTATTCATCCATCGACGATGCGCCTGTAGTATAAGCTAAATAATGTCCCAGTTCATGATAAAGCACCGTGCTTGTCGGCAAAACTTTCATTGTCAATGTTTTCTTCTTGGCACTGAATAATCCGGTATACTTGCATCCGGTATCTATAACATATGAATAACCTTCTGAATTAAATCGCTCTACAAGCTTGCTATCAGCATTCGTTGCATAATCAGATATGCTGTATGTACCATTCTTAACGGTATATGTGGTTAATGTCTCTGTCTCCTTGACGGTTACTTTAACCTTTTTTGAGCCCTTTGTATATTTTTCTGTCGTGACCGTAGTAACTGTAGTCTTATTCTGTATTGCTTCATCACCACTTGTTGAATTCTTAGTCGACCAATCAACGTGTGTTTTCTTAACAGTCTTGCTCTTTTTAGCTTTCGAGCCCAATGTCTTAGTAGACTTCTTCGTAGTATCTGATACAGTCGTAACCGTAGTAGTGATATCTCCTCCGGAAAGCGGCACCTCATCATCGAGAATGATTTCTTCGTCTCCCTCTGCGTCGATTGATCCGCTCTCATCCGCATCTATAGGATCATCAATGTCTATCTCTTCAACTACGGAATCTATATCGGCTACCTGCTCCTGCTCATTACTGCTATTGTCTATATCTTTGTTACCCACTATAAATTGCGCACCGGTAAGTGCTGCAAGTATAGCTGTACAGACAACAACATTAACGACTCTCTTCTTCATAACAATTCCTCCGCCTCATTGTTACTACAAAAACTCAAATTTCTTCGCAAAATCCGCTAAAAAGCGGATCAAAGCCCTCTTCCTCGGCAGCAATATGTTTAGTTATCAGAGGACGTTCTTATCAACTTTATAATACATTCTGGATTTTACTTTGTCAATATTTTGTTATTCTCATCTTTGAGCATCTATTTATCTGTTATAGCCGTATCCGCTATCGCCCCTTCCATAGCCATATCTGCCATAGCCATAGCCTTGGCCATAGCCTGTTTGTGTCACTCCAACCTCTGCATTATTAAGCAAACATCCTAATATATCTATTCCCGTCTCCGAAAGATTCTCTATTCCCTCTATTATCTTATCAATTCTTGCATAATCCTGTCTAACCACAAATATTCCGGCATCAGCTCCGTTTGCAGTAAGCATTGCATCTGATAATAGCGCACATGGAGGCGTATCAAGAATTACATAATCAGCTTTTTTCTTAAGGCTTTCTATAAACTCCTTTGCATTTTCAGATGTAAGCACTCTTGCGGGTCTTGTAATTGCTTTGCCACCGGGCAAAATGCTAAGCTGTGTGTCCTCATATTTTACAAGTGCCCTCTCAAGCGAACAAGTTTGTCTTAATACATCCACCGTGCCTTTACTTGCCGGCTTCATATTAAACGTATCCGCTACAGACGGATTACGCAAATCCATATCTGCCAATATAACCGATTTGCCCTTTAAAGCCAAAGACAAAGCTATATTCGATGCTATAGTGCTTTTACCCTCGCTCGGCAATGCGCTTGTGACCAGGTAAACCTTATGATTATTGTCATCATAATCATCTTCTATTCTGCGACGCACAGACCTCATTGCTTCAACAAATCCTGATGGCACCCTAAAGTTATCTATAAGTATAACCTTCGCCTCAGCACCTGTTTTCTTGCCTCTTTTTTTAAACTTAACTTTCGGAACTGCAGCCACGCATCTGATATTAAGAAGTTTTTCAAAATCTTTTACTTTGCGAATTGTTCTCTTAGTAAGCGCAAAAAACAATAAAACAAAAAAATCGATTACAACTCCGACGACCATCCCGGTTTTTGCAGCCCCTTTAGACCAGTCAACATTACTTGCCTCATATGGTATTCCGCTTTCTTCCATAACTTCCAGCGAAGTACTTCCGATAATATATCTCGCTATTGATGGATAACTTTCTATAGCCGATTGTAATATATCATATGCCAACTGCCCTTCAGATGCCGTTGCAGATATTGTAAACATATTAGTATCTTCTACAACCGATACAGATAATGTCCCCGGTATAGAGTCCGTTCCCAAATCTTCTGCTATAGTACTCTTCATTATATCGCTGTCAAAAATATATTGAAGTGTAGTAGCAAGTCCGTCTGCTATTGTCTGATTATAGCTGTTTCCCGAGTAACCATAAGTATAGTCACTGCTTACAATATATGTTGCCGAAGCCGTATACTCCGGTTGATAAATTATCTTTACTCTTACATAGAATAATGTCGCACATACACTTATTATGGCTAAAAGCAGCCACCACATTTTTATAAAGCTCTTAAAGATATCATCTACCAACGTCCCTAAATCAATTACCGAAGGAGCATGCTCTGCACTGTATGATTCATTCATGACTCGTCCCCCTCTTCATTTATCTTTGATTTGTCGTAATCATAATATCTGCCATAGCCCGAATAAGCATTGTATTTGTTATATGACCCATACGATTCACCATAGCCTATCGATAATCTGTTTCCTATATCTCCTCCGACATCATTAAACACACATCCTATAAGCTTAATTTTACGTCTGTTTATTATATCAATTGAATCGTTAATATCAGATGCTAAAGCTTTGTGTTGTCTGACTATCAACAATACGCTATCAACAACACTTAGCATTTCCTCAGAATCAGCCACAAGCGCCATAGGCGAACTGTCAACAATTATATAATCAAACTCTTTTTTTAATCGCTCTATTAAATCAGCGAACAATCCCTGTGAAATCAGCTCCGTAGATCCGCTGTAAGCCATGGTATTAAATAATATATCTAACCCGCTTTTAGTATGTTTTACTACCGTATTGTCTTTAACTTCTTTTTTTGACAATACATCCCCGAAATCATTAATCTTATCGGGAGCAATATCAAATATCTTATATAATGCGGGTTTTCTAAAATCTCCGTCTATAAGCAATACTTTAGCCGACTCATCCATAAGAGCCAGAGCAATATTTGCTGCTACTGTTGATTTCCCTTCATTTTCAAGAACACTTGTGACCATGAGAACCTTGGCATTTTTATGATCCATCTTTCTTTTAATTCGAGCTGCCAGTTTTTTTATAGACTCAGAATATCTGAAGCTTACAGATGGGTTACTAACCAATATCCCGCCTTTTTTCTTTTTGATCCTGCTTTTTAGCGTTAAATATTTATTCTCGTGATATAGTGTACCAAGCCTTTTAGAATCCAGCTTTTTTTCAACCTCTACTTCTCTTCTGATAGTATCTCTGAATGCCGAAGCAAAGACCATAATGATAACTATTAAAAACAACGATATTACAAATGTCTTTAGCATAAGCGAAGCAGGTGCAAAACTTGCATCAGGGCTTTGCGGAATATCAGAGCGACTTAAAATATGTAGAGTAACATCTCCCATAAGTTTATCCGAGACCTGATCGTAATTTTCGAGAATTGCCTTCATAACAGTAAATGCCAATTGCGGGCTGTCTTCAGTTACGCTAAGAGTCATAAGATTAGTATTTTCAACCACAGTTGCCGTTACAACTCCGGGCATAAGATCCATTCCACTCGCCTTTGCCACAGCCCCTTGTATCTTTGAGCTGTTAAGAATGGTTGTAAAATTATTTGCCGTCTCATAAGCATTGCTCATGTTAGTATAAACATCATTTTTTGTACCCGAAGACATAACAGTAAAAGTCGTAGTCATGGTATATGTCTTAGCATATGTCATCTGGCTGTATGTAAAAGCAAACAACATACACGATACCGACAATAACAAAATAAAGACGATATTGTGTAATAAATCCTTGCTTATTGTATAGCCGTCGAGTCTAAAAAGCTCTATTGGTTCTTTATTGCGATCTGCCGGATTCATATCTTTTAATCCTCCACTACTACATTAAGGCGCGCTATGCCTTTCTTGCTATTATCTATCGATAATTTGTATATTGCTACGTAATTTCCCACTTTAGATAAGTTTACTTCAGAATCATCTATAGTAAACTCACTATATCCAATATTATAGTCGCCGACTCCCGACTCAGAAACATCATAATCCATTCCGGAATATGATACGCTCGTTATCAGGTCTTCATAATCTATCTCGCCATTCTTCGAAACATATACTACATAATCTTCAAGATAAATAAGTGGAACAACATCATCATTCGATATTGTAATAGTTACGGGAAGATAAGCCACATCTCCGGCGCTGTTTACAACCTGAAGTTCCATATCATAATCTCCCGCAACATCCGTTGTAACCTCATACTTAGAGCTAAATGATATGTTTGAGGTAATATCTCCGTCCAAGCAGTCATCCGCCTCAATATTTTCCAAAAAATCAGTGGTCGATGCTGTAAATATCAAGGGCTCTTTTATTGAAAAATGAGGTTGTCTGTAATCGGTGTATTTTATCTTTCTTTTAGCTGTTGATACTCCTCCCGAGGAGTCAAATGCTGCAAGAGTCACTATTCTCTCATAGTCTTCATTAAAATCCGACAGTTTTTCTACAACCATTGTATCTGTAACATCACCGTCTTTATCATCAGTTGCACTGACACCTTCTAAGAATATACTTTCATCATCCTCAACAGATACTTCCAGCTGCTCATCTGCTCCCGTTATTACCGGAGCCTCATTGTCAGATGTAGATTTGAACTTTATAAAACTATACAAAGCCAGCAACGCTGCAATAATAAGTATTATCAATCCGATAATATTAATCCGTCTCAAAATAAGCCTCCCTAATACCATCCTTTTTTCTCAAAAGGAATAATATTTGAATTATCAATTTTCTTTCCCTCAAGTATCCTCTTTGGATTATGATGCATCAATATATGCATAGCATCTTCTAAATCAGAATCTCTAAACAAACCGGCAATTTCACGCATTGACGGCGTCCTGTATTCGGATGAATGCGCATCAGATGCAATACATGTTATAAGACCGTGGTCAAATAATGTCCATGCCGCTTTTTCTACATGTTTTGAAAATTTACCAAGTAAACTGCCCTTATTTACCTGAATCAAAATCCCTGCTCTCACCCATTTAAAAACAAATTCAGGGTATTCCTGCACACAGAAATATCTCTCCGGATGTGCTAAAACAGGATGGTATCCGTCACTTAGCATTCCGTAGAGCATCTCACTAATATAATCAGGATTTGCATCAAATGAAAACTCACACAGATAATACTTTGAACTTCCAATAGGTATAACTTTTTTCTCAGTCAAAACGCGCCTAATATCGTCAGTAACAAATATCTCATTACCTCTAATAAGCTTAATAGGTATTCTTTTAGACTCAACTTCTTTACAAAGCCTCTCAAAGCTCTTCCTTAAGTACCCCGATTCATAATTTTCGTATTGTCTTGGGATATTCGCATGGTTAGTGCATACTATCGTATCTGTTCCAAAGGATGCCGCAATATTTGCCATCTCAAGAGATTCTTCTATGCTCCGGCTCCCATCATCTACGCCGGGCAATATATGACAGTGTAGGTCAATCCACATATATTTCTCCTATAGTCCGGGTATATGATAATCAAACATAAATAACATAATAAGATTAAGTATCGATAAAACAGCCACTATCAAAGGAAGTTTTTCTCTTATTTTAAAGCGTTTTGTGGTATTGTTTTTCTTCATAAATTATCCCCATAATCAACATTTAAACTTTACGCTGTATTTTATCACAATTGTAAAAAATAGAGAACCCGTCGCTATTTGCGAGAGGTTCTCTAAGTTTACAAAATTTTCTTTAAAGTTTTCTGTATTTTCTTCCTGATAAGAAGAGTGCAACTCCTCCAACCGCCACAACAAATATTGCTCCGGCTGCTCTTGTAGCCATGCCATCCCCTGTCTTTGGTGAAGATGTCGTATCAGTTGCTTTCTCTTCCATATCGGCTGTTATCACACCATCAACCTCTACTTCAATTCTGGTCAATTTATTATTCTTAGTGATATTTGAAGAGTTGAACGTAAATACATCTTTAGCAACAGTAGATTCAAGCACGTCTACTCCGTCCTCTGATATATTCACCTTTACTACAGCTAAGACTTTATCTTTATCCATAACTGTAAGTGTATGTTTACCAACTGCTACTTTGTCAGCGAATTTAAAATATCCCTTACTGTCAGTGGTTGTAGTCTGTGTTTTGCTGTGAAGCTTAACTGTCAATCCGCTTGCAGCAGAACCATCTTCGTATGTGAATGTTCCATATACGACAACTATTAGTTTTGAATCGTCAGTCTCTTGCGAACTATCATCGCTTCCGCCATTCTCGTCATCACCATCATATGGAAGTCCATCCTCTTCTTGGGTATCATCTGAACTGCCATCGCTGTCGTCATCACCATCATATGGGTTTCCGTCATCCTCATCAGTGGTCTCTTCATCTGTGCTTGAGCCACCGCCATTGTCCCCTGAATCATATGGATTATCACTTGGACTAAGATCCACAGTCTTGTTTGAAGCCTCATTGGCTCCAGTAACAGTCTGTGTTGCTCCTAATGCCACCGGCATAGAAAATACCAGTCCTAGGCTAAGGGCTAAAGCTAATATTTTTTTCATTTCTCATTCCTCCTAAAATGTAAAAAGTTAATTATTCTACTACTTCATAGAATACGTCGAGAATTATCTCATATAACTTCTCATCATCAACGTAAACTTCGGTGTATTCTCCCTCCTGCGCTGTAGCAGGGATATCCACAATAGTGTTATCAAGACCGTGGCGAGCCATCTGCGTCAATAAATAAACCGTCTCAGATGCACTGACATCTGTAATGGTATAATCGCTTGCTATGTTGTAAAGCTTAAGCGGAAGCGTCAAATCAGACTTAGTAAGGTCTAGAGTCTGTGACAAAAACGCAGATAAGTATTGCGACTGTCTGGCCATACGAGGCGCATTATTATCAACTACGAGATCGGTTCCCTCTGACTTCCTGCTCCTGACATACGTCAACGCCTGATCGCCCATAAGGGTAATCGTATTCCCTTCATATAACTGTGAATCAGCATATGTCAAATCTTCAAGTACGTCTACCGTAACTCCGCCGATAGCATCATTTAGTACACTGATTCCAGACATATCTATGGCAACATATCCTGAGATGGGCATGCCATACATAAGTCTTGATATTGCTGTTGCGACATTCTCACAACTTTCCTCGCGGCCATCACCATAAGCATAAGCTAGTGTAACTTGTATTTCATTCTGCCGCCAATATGACCCATCTTTATTATACTCGTCTATGGTCACCATTGTATAGCGGGAAATTGGTACCATTTTTGCAGTACCATTTTCAGTATCAATTACCATCAAAAACAAAGTATCTGCATATCCACCCTCCTGATAGGTGCTTCCTTCGTTAAATTCTTCCTGATCTACGCCGATTACAAGCAACGTGGCAATATCTTCGTTATACTGATATGTATGTCCATTATAAGAAACGGTATATCCGTCATCACTTAAATCAGCCCCATCCGCACCTGTAATCTGGGTGTCTTTATTTTCCCCGAGCAAATGTATCTTACCAAGCTTGTTCATAGCAAAAAGCGTAATTGCCAAGGCTGCTATAAATATAACTATAATAAGCACTATCGCCAGTATTATCTTTTTTATTCGTGAGCTCTTTTTTTTGTTGTCTGTCTTTTTATTAAGATCTGTTGAATCGTCCTTTATGTCCTTCTCGATCTCATCTTGCTGATCCGGATTCTCTAAGTCATCATCCGGATCGTTTTGTTTATCATTTTCCGGAATATAAGCAGTATTTATTCCATCAAACACTCTCGCATTAGGATTCTTTTTTTTGAATTCGTCTACCGTCTCTTTAATACATTTATCAATCTTTTGATCATATGTATACGGTTCGATGGTGGAGATATTATCAATGCTCTCATAATCAAGGTCATCTTCTTCTAAACTATCAGCATCATCTTTAATTTCATTATCATCCTCAATCTCTTTAATGTCTTCATCTATCTGCGGATGCTGATGGTTATGTTCATTCCTGTTCTTCGCTTTTCTTTTTTTCTTACTCATCCTCAACTAAAACTCCCTGAACAAGATATCTATTATCCGGTGCACTTCCAACACATGTAGAAAGTGTCACGATTTTATCCGAAACGCTCAATTCTACATCTTCTCTTAAATTACATCTCATAGTTCTTATGTTCCAAATATCTTCTAAATACTTGGCATATACCTGCTCATCTGAAAAATCATATGCCGAAGTCAGCTTAGTGTTATCTGTCTGATAAGCCGCAAAAATATGATATTTGTAACTTGCATCCGGTGTATAAATATAGAAATATTCGTTTTCATTGAAGAAAGTCTCATCTTCAAAATCATGTAGCGAGCCAAACATAGTATCATTTGCCATATTATGCCCGTAAAGAACTGTATTGTTATCCGTAAAATCACCGCTGTTAGCATAATCGACGTAAATACAACCTGCATAAGCCGGCTCTTGATACATATCATGATACAAATAATAATCAAGATCTGCATCATTTTCATGACGTGCTATCGGATAATCCACCTGTGTATTAGGTACATAAATCCACCCGATAATTTCATTATTATATTCTTTTAACTTATCAAAATCTATATTATGATTAGTATAATCCAAACCATCGGGAAGCGTGACTGCATCGCCTTGCCTTTCATCATAATCTGCACCCACAACTTCTTCGAGCAAAGCATTATACTCGTATTTTTCCGTTTGTGATATATAAATATATCTGGCTATAAATATGGCAGCTGCAACTACAATTGCTGCTATAATTATACAAATTACTAACCACAGTTTTTTCTTGGATCGGTTATTACTTTCCTGCATTGTTAATATCTCCCCTCGGTAAATCGAACATTGTCAAGACTCGCTCGCGAGTCTTGCGCGCCGGATTCGGGTCTGCTTCAGCAGACAAATTCCTGTCCGAATCCGTGTGCATCAAAAGCGG
>CAJOPM010000094.1 GCA_905236225.1 uncultured Eubacterium sp. | reverse complement strand
TTCAGAAATGGGTCGGACACAAAGATATTGATACAACATTAAGGATTTATGCAAAGGTTAAGGACAAGGAAGCTAAGAGAGAAATCTCTAAGGCAATGACCGGAATAATTCCTCTTAAGGATTATTCCAATCAGTAACATGTCAATTAAATAAGGTTTATAGAGAGCTTTTCTGTGTTGGAAATAATAAGCTTGATAATAAATCGGAGTTGGTAGAAAAATGGTAGAATTAAGGCATAAAAAATCGGCGCGACAGGATTCGAACCTGCGACCTCGGCGTCCCGAACGCCGCGCTCTACCAAACTGAGCCACGCGCCGATATAAAGATGTTGCTAATATGATTAGTCAACTATAACACTTTATCATAATTATTGTTCTTTGTCTATTACTAATTTTACTTCTTTTTGTCCATAAACTGCGGGTCTACAAAATTGAGTTTCATCATATTGCGATAATACTCACCGAGTGCTTTTTGTGAGCCTCTAACCTCTTTGACCTGCTTTCGCACTCCCTCGAATTTGCTCTCGGCCAGATTTTTGTTGCGCCTTTCTTGAGCTAGTATCTCATTACTCTTATCCGTAATACGCCTAATAAGATCCTGCATGGTGACAATCTCCTGCTCATGGCTTGACTGGTTTTGCTCAAGCTCTGATTTGACGCCGTCATAGACTGTCTGAAAGCCTTCGTCGAGCTTATTAATGGCCTCTATCAAATCGGCTTTTTTGCTGACTACTTCTCTAAAATCATCAGCTTTAAGCGTAGGATCGTTAATGTCCTGCTCTTGCCTTTTGTTAAGATCAATCAGCGCATCTAATATTTCTTCCTTCTTGATAAGGCTTTGTATCATTATTTCTATATAATCCTCTTGCATCTTATCCTCCAAATATCAAACGCCGAATTCCCTTTAAGCAGGGAATTCGGCGTATCGTATAAATCCGATTGCTATTTTTAGGAAACTGACACCTGCGCTCTTGCCTGTGTGGCTTGATTATTCTGAGCACTTCCGGCCCTGTTCAGTCTCATAACCTCTTTCCACGTATCTCTCATACCGCGAAGATGTTCCAATACTTCCTCAAGAATTTCTTTATCCTTCGACATGTTCGCGTCTGTGAGTCGCTGCTTGATATAAGTATAAACATTATTAAAATCATTAGCAACCGGGTATTTATAATTTAAAGTTGCCTGGAACTCTGATATTATATTTTCTACCTTGCGAATATTGGTGTGAGCCTTCATTACATCCCCAGCCTCTACTCCGGCTATAGCAAGATTGCAAAACTTAATGGCTCCTTCATAAAGCATAAGCGTCAGTTCTGCAGGTGATGCTGTATTCACTCTATTGTTTGCATATGCCGCATATCCTCTATTCATAGTCATAATCTTTACCTCCTATTAAATGCCCTATCCGTCATCTTTAACATTTAACTATCATCAACCGGTTCCAAGAAGTGTCGAAAGCGCTGATGTATTTGACTGAAGCTCTGCAAGCGCTGTCTCCATTGCTGAGAATTTGTCGTAGTAATAATCTTCCAAATCCTGCAGCTTATCTTCCCAGTCACTTATTGTATCGGTATAATCGCTGTATTCTTGAGACATTTCTTTATCATTATATATAGTATATGCACTGCTAAGCGTTGTAGACTTCATTTTAGCGTCTATTGCTGAGTACAAATTCGATGATAAATTCTTAAAGAATGCCTCTACTACTTCGGGATTCTGATTGATAGCCGTCAAAAGCTTGTCTGCATTTCCGGATGTATCAGAATCATCCTCGTCGCCATCTATATGGTAAGCGTATTGCTCATTATCCGCTGCATTCAATACACCAAGCGTCTTTATACCAAATGAGCCTAAGCTGTATGTTGATATACCCTCGGTATTAGCCGAGCTGTTAATGAAAGATCTAAGCTGGGTAGAATTAGTAATATTGTTCCCATCAGCATCAACAAGTGCTGCCCCTTTGTATGTATAGTATCCTGCGTCCGAGTCATAGGTTACTGCATTTCCGTTGGTATCCATTGTTACTGAACCGGACATTGCATTTATCATAACACTCATAATGCCATTAAGAGTGCTGTCACGTCTAAGAAGCGAATCCTTAATCTTGGTTTCCCATTTTTCTATCTCAGTTTCTGACATCGCATCCTTCTCATCATCCGTGAGAGGCTCATAGCCTTTTGCTGAGTCGGCATTATAAAGTGATGTCATCTCATTGATAAGATCATTATAGTCATTAAGGAATGATTTAATCTTGTCGTATAATCCCTGTGAATCTGTCGCAGTAGTTATTGTAATAGGATCGGTCGTAACAGCCTGGGCATTAATAGTAAGTCCGTTAATTGTAAAGCTGTTAGAATTGCCTGTATATGTAACACCGTTAAGCTCTATCTCGGCATCCTTACCTTCGATGTAGTTGTCGGTAGAAGCCAATCCGAGCGTTGATAGCGCCGATGTTCCTTCTCCTGAATAATCCGTTGAAAATGAGAAGCTGCTGTCTGCACCTGATGTCTTAGCGCTGACATAAAAACGGTTGTACGTGGTATCAAATGATGCGTTAACTCCGGCTGATTTGAGCTGGTTTAATACATCAGAAATCTTTGTGTTTTCATCTATTGCTATAGATGTTGTCTTTGCATCGTCTCCGGTTCCTACCGTAAACTCTATATTCTCGCTTCCTGAATATCCAAGTTCTGCAAGCGTAGTGCTTGTAGTAATGGATGAAGACGAAATCTCATCGCCTGTAAGGTAAGCAGACTGAGCAAGCTCATTAATCTTGAGTTTCTGCGTACCGTTAACTGCCTCAGACGAAGCCGAAACCGTTGCCTTGGTTGAATCGGAAACAGATGCTGTCTTCAAACTATAAGCCGATGAATATCTCATATTACCTACAGTTTTGTATAAGCTGTATACTTCGCTATTCAACGATTTCCATGCATCCTGCTTCCAGGAAAGCTTTGTCTGAGCTTTTTCGTAAGTTTCTACTTTTGTTGAGTATGCTTTAACAAGTTCGGATACGATTGCATCTGTATCGAGCCCTGATATCATACCTGACATACGAATAGCCATAATAATCCTCCTGTCTAATGGGGAAATAAAAGCGCCATAGGCATATACATGCCCTTATAACGCTCGTCTCCTAGCGTTTCTCATCTACAAAAAGTCCTGCCAGTTCCCATGCTTTTGCTATCATATCAAGTGTCTCTTCTGCGGGAACTTCTTTTATGACGTCTTTTGTTTCTTTGTCTACAATCTTAATGGTGACTCTGTTAGTCTGTTCATGAATACCAAATACTGCCTCAGTACCTGCATTCTTATTGATGTTCTCTACTGCACTTTTTATGTATTCGTTAGATACTTCGTTCTTTTCTTTGGCACCTTTTTCTTCTACTTTGCTTTGAGAAGTATATGTGTCAACCGCCGTATTATTGCTAGCAACCTTAATCTCGGGTGCTTCTGTTTTTGCCGGCTGCATCGGTGTAACCTTCGGTGCTGCTGCCTCTCTTCCTTGATATGATGCAGTGATTGAACTTGCTACTGATTCAATTGCCATATTTCTCACCTCCATGTGCATTGCCGCGGACGATACATCAAGGGATAAAACTTGTCTGCGGCCTTTGGCATTATCCTGGGTTATGAAAAGCCATAGGTTATACCTACGGCTCCCCTGTTACTCATATTATCGGACGGTTCGTCCTAAATGTTTAGTAAAAAGTTTAATTCTTTTTCTTGCCCATCATATTTCTGAGCGCTTCGAGATTTCCTGCCTCCACAACAGCTTTATTTTCATTCTGAATCTGAAGGTATACTTCTTTTCTGTATATCGGTACTTCCTTAGGTGCAGATATGCCTACCTTTACCTGATCTCCTCTGATTTCCAGAATAGTTACTTCGATATTATTGTTAATAACTAATGATTCGCCTTTTTTTCTGGTTAAAGCCAGCATATTACTCACCTGCCTTTTCATTTAAAATGTCGTAGATCTTGAATCTGACCGGAAGGTCGTCCTCTACAATAATCTGCGCTGCCTGCATGTTGTCTGTGTTGATAACAAATGGTGCTCTAAGATTTACCGACATTTCCTTAAGGTCTGTAGGCACTGTAACAGTAACCAATATCAGTCCGTTCTCAGCGCTGACATCTCCCAATGCGCTAAGGTACTCATCCGAGAACATCGGATTGTAATCCGGCTTTACCAAAAGCGGATCCATAACCGGCATAGCAAACGCCGGCTCTTCCATAGACTGCAGCCATGAGATGCTGCTGCCGTCATCATCGCCCTCGATGTCGTGAATAAGCGCAAAATGCTTAAGATCCGGAAATCCTACAATTCCCTGATCCATCTTGATAATCTTCTCGTCTTCAATATCAATCTTTCCGAATAAACGGGTGTCTGCCTGCATATTAAATCCTCCATCCTTGAGTATTGTATAAGTCGTACGCTCGCAATCCGCTTTACCGCATACTCATAAACACAGCTGCGCTGCATTTCGCTAAAATCAAGTATAGCACATTGGCGGTACTAATTGTACCGCCTCATAAGTAAAGACTATTTTATAAATAATTAAGCAATGATGTCTGCTCTATCTTTGACGCTGCCTGAAGCGATGCTGTATAAGCATTGTAGGCTGATGTATAATCGATTATTATATCGGATACATCCCTATCCTCATTTGAGGACTTAAGATCTTCCAAATTCTCCTGCTGAGAAAGCACTCTTTCTTTGGTAAGCGCAAGCCTTTGAGCCCTGCTTCCAAGATCTGTAATTCCTAAGTTTACATCATTAAGGTAACCTGAGAAATTGCCGATTGCGCTGCTGAAGATATTCTGCATATATTCATTTGCATAATCGCTTTCTTTTTGTGCTGCAGCAAGCCATGCTTTAAGGTTAGTCTGGTATGTTTCATCCGAGTACTGCTCCTGCTCCATCATAGACTGAATCTGAGCTATCTTTTCCTCTGCAGCTATTGCATAGTTGACTGCATCTGTAATCTCGGTTAAATCCCTGTATATATCAGAATCAAATATATCACTTGCCTGCGTATTAACCGTAATCGTCTGACCTGTAGCAACAGTATATTCAATTGCTTGATTTTCTCTTGTAAAAGTAACTGTTCCTGCCGAATCTGTTCTGGTACAGTTGTAATAATGCTCAGGTCTAAGCTCGCCCTCTTCAAACGTTGTCTTATCGTATGTCACCGAAAGAGATGCTCTGTTGTTCTTTATATCTGCAGATACATTGGCTCCTAATATAAGCTCTCCGGTATCCTCTAAGAATATAACATCATTATCGCCCACTGCATATCCTGTCGCCTCAAAATCAGCAGAATTTGTTGATGTAACGGATGTGCTAAGATCAACCACCTGCTCATTGTTATCAGCATCTGTATACGTATAGCTAAGAGAAGATAAATTGCTGATATTATCATATGCAAGGCGAATTCTCTCAAGCGTTACCGTCTGGGGCATTGCACTTGGATCAGTTATATCCGTAACCGAGGAACTCGGAACATTCGTCCCAACTTGAGTCGGCGTGGTCGGTACTGTCACTGAATTGGCAAAATAGGTATGTTCTTCTATATCGCTGTAAGTAAGTGTGTCTGTTCCAAGCCCGGAGCCTTGTGTAATAGTGTATGAATAATCTGATGTCTGCTCTGTAAATGTAAGAGTAGAATTGGTCTTGTATCCGGTAAATACAGTACGTCCGGCATAATCAGTATTACCTTCTTCGTAAAACTGTGCTTTTAGAGCCTCAAGATTTTTAAGAATTGCATTTCTATCTGTGCTGGTAAGTGTATCGGTAGATCCGTTTACGCAATTCTCATATATATCATTAATGATTGATTTCATATTGATAAGAGCGGTCTCAGTCATATCAATCCAAGACTCTGCATCCGGAATATTTTTTTCATAGTACTGGTTTACTTCGCTTAAGTTATCTGTCAGGCGAAGCGCTCTTATTGCCACAACCGGATCCTCAGATGCGCGTGAAATCTTCTTGTTGCTCGACATCTGCGTATTGTATTTATCTACATTTACCTTGTTGCTGTTAATGTTATACTTTGAATTCTTAACAATTATGTTGTTGGTTATTCTCATGCGAATCTCCTCCTCGTACAGTATACGTTATACACCGGTCTCAAGTATCAGTCTGCTGTACATTTGCGAAAACGTCGATATCATCTTGGATGCCAGATTATATGCATTTTGGAATTTGACAAGATCAAGTGCCTCTTCGTCTTCGTCAACTCCCGATATCGATAATCTCTGATTCTCTATTGTGTTTGAAAGGTCCTGATAGTTTGTAGCAAAAATCTTTGCCTGCTCTGTATCTACTGCAATATCCGATAACATACACTGCAGGAAATCTGATGCGGCTGATCCTCTGTACATTACCTGGTCTGATTTAAGTGTAAGGAGCGTATCTACAATCGAGCTGTCTGCCACACCGTTTAGCGGATCTTCTGTTGTGGCAAATTTATTTGAATCCTTAAGAGAATCATTCCAAACCGCAACATTTAATGCCGTAAGCTGATAGTATATATCGTCTGTGCTCGAGTATGAAATGCTGGTAAGTGTTCCGTCATTATACTGCATATCTTCAAATCCGTACTGCACAGATGAGTCTGTAACTGAATTTGCTCTCCAGAAGCTCTCCATCTTCTGCGGATTGCCATCACCGTCCAGGTAATAACCCTGACTTTCAGTATTATTAAAGTTTTCAGTAAAGTTTCTTAAAAACTGATTGAGCTGCGCCTGATAGTAGGGAATTCCCATATAATCAACAGAGAATCCAACTGATAAAGTATTTCCGACAAGAGCTGTGCTGATAGTCTCGGATTCATCTATATCAAATGTAACTGAGTCGATTACTCCGTCTGCGTTGGTATCGTCTAATGTAAATCCTGTATAGTCATACTGTGCGCCGTTGATTGTAATCGTACCTTCCTGGCATAACGTAAGTTCTGAGAGCGTATCCTGCGTAAGATTGTTTGCAGTGATTGTGCCGCCGCCCGTTGCATTTACATTAACGTTTGTAATAGAAGCCTTGAAGTTTTCGTTGTTATTGCCGTCTCTAAGAAGCATATATGCTCTAAGCTTACCTGAGCTTGAGCTTGCCTCAACATGATAAGTGTTACCTGTGCTGACCCATTTCAAATCGTAAAGACCGCTTGCATCATTTTGATTAACCTTTTCTTCACGTTCTACGCACTCTATCTGATCATATTCAAGATTATCCACAAGTGTCTGACCGTTAATCTTAACTATGTATCTGGTCGCTCCTACAAATGAATCCGGATCATTGGAGTTTTGCACCTGAATCTCTTCTACCGTGGTCGGTACGTATTCCGAAAGCTCATCTATCAGAAGTGCTCTTTGGTCTCTAAGTTCGTTGGCGTATCCGCCCTGTATCTCGATTGTATTAATCTGCTTGTTGAGAATAGAAATCTTTTCGGCAATTGAGTTTATCTCATCAACCGCGGATTTAATCTGTGTGTTAAGGTCCTTTTGAAGAGACTGCAAACCTGTCGCTGTCTGATTGAAATATGTAGCAAGCGACTGTGCTCCGCTTATGAACTGATTTCTAACACTTGAGTCAGATGCATTTGTCGAGAGTGTCTCTAAGTAATTAAACATCGTAGAAAGTATTGTTGAAAATCCGCTCGTAGAGTCATCATCAGTAAAATAGTTTTCAATCTGAAGCGAGTATTCATAGAGTTGATCATAGAGTCCTACGGACGCATTATTGTTCCAATATTTCTCGTCATAATACAGATTTCTCTCCTGTGTTATTGATAATGTCTCAACACCGGTACCCTGCATACCGTATTTGGCATTTACACGAAGCGCTGATGATGCCACACGGTTTGTGACCTGCTTGGAATATCCGTCCGTTTGAACATTTGATATGTTGTTTGCCACAGTGTTCATCGAAATCTGATATGTTGACAGTCCGCTGTATGCTGTTGATAATCCTAAAAATGTTGATGGCATATCTTATCCTCCTACAAATTGGTAACGAGGTGTTCTATCATTTCACTTACTACATTTATATATCGGCTTGCTGCGTTAAAAGCATTCTGATATTTGATCATTTTTGTAAGTTCTTCATCTGATGATACTCCGATCACCTGGCTTCTTGCTGTCTCAAGTGATGCTGTCGTATTATCAAGATTCTCTACCGTAGTCTTATATACCGAGCCGTGGGTTCCGAGTTCTCCTATCATCTGCTCGTAATACTGTGCATATGTCCAGCTTCCTCCGGTCGAAGGATTAAGCGATAAGCATTCTTCTTCAAATGCAGCAGATAGTGCCTTTGCTATATCGTAATCAACCTCACCGTTCTG
>CAJOPM010000093.1 GCA_905236225.1 uncultured Eubacterium sp. | reverse complement strand
GCGGAGCGTATATCTCAGACGGAGATTGCGACGGAATGCTTAGCATTCCTAGTCCTTTAGGGTAACCCCGCCTGAGACAAGTTTCTCTCCCCCGCCTACGCTTTGCTTAGAGGCGGGGGTATCTCGTCTGAGATATAATATATCACTGTATTGTATCAAATGCAATAGCTAAACTTTAGTCAAACCTTTCTTGTGACTCTTCTACCAAAACCTCAAGCTCTTCTTTAACCTGCTCTACAGTATCTGAAAGTTCGGTTGTTGATGCAGATATTTCCTCTGCTGAAGCAGCCAGGTTCTGAGTTCTCATATTAACTTCCGATACAATTCCAAGAAGATTTTCTGTGGCCTGATCGATCTTATCAACCAGACTTCTAATCTGCTTATTGTTCTCACTACTGTCGGTTGCTGTCTGTTTTGACTCTGAAGCAAGCTGATTAATCTGATCTGCTACTACTGCAAATCCCTTTCCTGCCTCACCGGCTCTTGCGGCTTCAATAGATGCATTAAGCGCAAGCAGGTTAGTCTGCGATGCAATCTGCACCACCTTGCCGTTGTTACCTTCGAGTGCGGCAAGCGATTCATTAATCTCCTTCATAGATTCTTCAAGCGATTTACAGAATTCAGCCACGTTACTGATATCTGACGATATGCCGCTACACTCATCTGCATTGGCATTATTACCGGCTGTCATTGAATCTATTGCTTCTTTAAGCGATTCAAAATGCACATCTACAGTCGCTATAGTATTTGAAAGTCCATCCCTTTGGGCATCAAGCGCAGCTCTTTCTTTCTCAACAAGTTCCTGAGCATTTCTCTTTTCAAGCTCCACGGTGTCTTTGAGATAATGAATACAATTATCCTTATGATTAAATCCGTTATATATAGCCTTTGCCATATCACGACAAGTCTTATATCCGCAGCACGAACAATTGATTTTCCTTGACTCGGGAGTATTTTTGTTCATCTGCCTAAAGATGCTGTCATATTCCGTTTCAGTAGGCTCTAAGCATTGGCACTGTTGTGATCTGTCAGTATATTTTCTAATGAAATCATCCAGATTCAGATTTGCAAACTGCTTGTTAAGCGCCATAAGTCTTTGCTCGGGTGTTCTGCTTCTCGCCCATGCACTCTTATCCTTTTTGTCGGATTTTTTTACACGCTCTCTTATCTTAAGAATGTTATATAAATTGTCGTCGGTAGCTGTTATTTTGGGATCCGTTGCCGTGCCATACAAACATCCGCTCTCGCAATTAAGTGCATCTATAAACAGATACGGCGTTTGTTTATTCTTGATACGATCCTTATTGTTTTCGAGGAATTCATACATTCTCTTTTCGCCTTCTATCTGACGAATAAACACGCTCTCACCTAAGAGCCAGTATACGTTTTCCTTAAGACCTCCCGGCGTAGGATAGATAGAACCAAGTCCATACTCAATCTCATCTGTCACTGACGGACCTTTTATATCATGTTCTTTTACATATTTCATCAAATGCTCAAACGTTACATTATATGATACGTACCCATGGTTATTCGGATCATCTATCTCATTCTTTTTCGCTATACACGGGCTGATAAATGCCAGCTTATCCTCAAGCTTCATAACTTTTTTAATGTAAATAGCCGCACACATCATAGGTGACTGTACCGGAAAGAGCATTGGTAAAAGATCAGGCATATACCTCTCAATATAGCCGACAACAGCAGGACATGGTTGGGAAATGCCGCCAAGATAATTGTACTTTTGGATATATTTAATATATGCCCAGGTAGTAATGTCAGCTCCAAATGATACACTGATAAATCTGTTGGCGCCTAATTTTCTAAGTCCTCCTAATACGCTCTCATATTCCTTAGGATAGTTGGCAAGAAATGCAGGAGCTAAGAGTATCGAAATCTTCTCTCCTTTTGCAAGATCCTCAAAGAACTTTTCGGTATCGTCATTATACTCTCTTGCATTATGTTCACAGGCATCAAAACATGCTCCGCATGCAACGCACTTATCCGGATCGACTTCTATTCTGGATTCTCCATTTTCATCAGGTTCTGTGGAAATACATGCCCCCAGGCAGCTACAGGCGTTTATGCACTTATTGCATCCAACGCAATCATCATTAGTATATACAAGGCAATTTTCTGTCATATTCTCTCCCCTCACGTCAAAAATTTAATCTTTAGTATCTTGTTATTTAGCCGGCGCTGCAAAGCTTTAACTTAAGTTCTGCTTTTCCAGCTGCTCTTTAAGCTTAATGGCTTCTTCCTCAGTGTCAGCCTCAGCCAATGGCTCATACTCTGCATAATTGTCATTAAAATCTGCAGTAGACATAACCTTTATTGTATTTGTCTTAATCTCATCAACAACAAGGTAAGCTTTTTCCATGGACAATCACCTCCTGTAAGTAACTAGTCAGTAACTAGTATAACACATTTTTTTATTTTCAAAAAGCTATGATGACTTCAAGTCTCGCTCGCGAGACTTGAAGATAATTTGATACTACATAATCTTCCACCATTTTAGGTGTTGCGTAGTATGATGTTTAACTCATATCTTTTCCTACCCTAATCGATTTTCGCCACTTTATTACAATATCCTTATATCTGTTAGCGCCACTCTGTCACCGGATAAGGACAGATATACATCCTGCTCTTTTTCTTTTAAAGTGGTGGTGTGCTTAATAAACACCCCCAGATTTTCGGTTATCATAGTAATTTTATTCATGCTTCTTTTGAAAGTAAGTTCACATTCTATACCTTCTTTGTTACGCATTTTCCAATCATTCCACCCTTTAAATTCTTCTTCTCTTTTCATGATTAGCGTGTTGTGCGCATACTCATTATCGCCGTCATCTTCTCCGTTAAGAGATACCCAGCTAAACTTACGATAATTCTTGCCTTCAACCTCTTTATCATCTGAAGAATATATATATATATGAGGGCAATGCCACACAAGATCGGCCGTCGGAAGCGACATAGTATGAAACGCCACCCTAAGACCGTCTTTTATCAAAATCCCTTCAGTCGCAGCGCTGCCTTTTGAGTTGACCTGAAGATTAGGTATATCACTTTGCAGTCTGTTAATGTACGTTGTCTTATCAACTATTCTTGGTATATCTTCCTTCTTAATAATATCCTGTGTTTTTTCAAATCCGATATCGTATATTCTACATCTTTCGCCGCTAAAAGCTGCAAACGCCTGCCTTGATGTATCGGGCAGCACAATTATCGATGTAATCTTTTTGCCCCTGCCTTCTATGACAACTCTTAAATGATCCTTATGCCTTCCAAGCTCTACGCTATATGTATCATCTTCATTATCCCCTGATAATACATCACTGTCAGAGACAATTGTTTGCATATTTCTTGCCCCTATGCTGTTAGAATGTCCATCAAACCATATTTCAGACAATTCGACATATTTATAAGCCGCTATTGCCTTATCATTATCATGCACACGTCCGTCTAACGAGTCAAATATTATGACAGCCGGAATAAAGAAACCTCTTGCATCTTCTTCTTCCGGATGACTCTTTAGCGTAATCCTCGTAATATGATCCTCTATTCGCATTCCCTTTGTAATACTTTGTCTATAGTTATGACATACAATTTCTTCTTCGATTTCATC
>CAJOPM010000092.1 GCA_905236225.1 uncultured Eubacterium sp. | reverse complement strand
TACCAAACAGATCAAGGTCTTATGTGAGGATAAGGCCACGGCAGTCTTAAAAGTCGGATCTAAAATTTATAAGGCGAAAGGCAAAAAGAAAAGTAAAAACAAATACGTATATACGTTTGAAGTAAATAACCTAAAACGCGGATCAAAGGTTGTATGTTATATGAAAAACTCAGCCGGAAAGAGTAAAACCAAAGTTTTTGGAAAAGTTAAATAATGCCGGATTATTTGGCCTGATTTGATAGGAGGAAATTAATTGAGTACACTTTATCTTCATATAGGAACACCTAAGACGGGAACCACGACAGTGCAGCAGTTTATGACACATAATGAAGAAGCGCTTAAAAAACAGTCTGCAATATATCCGGCGCTCGGCAAAAAAGAATATTTAGTAAACCCGGAGCGAAACGGAAGGTGGCTTTCGGTAAAAAGTGAAAGCTATAATAATAAAGAGGTGCGAAAAGCTAATTTTGAGTATCTAGGTAAACTCTCAAAAGAATATGATACGATAGTTATGTCTGATGAAGGATTGTGGAATTTTGGCGGTTATGAGGACGGCTTTTGGGAAGATATTTTATCTGATTTATCAGAGTATGATATAAAACTTAAAGTAATAGTTTATTTAAGGAGACAGGACGATTATGCTTACTCGCACTATGCGCAGCAAATTCAAACTTCGAGAAGATTCAAACTTACGATAGATGAATATCTTAAAAAGATAAAGTCCTCAAAGATTAACTATATCGATTATGACGCATATTTGGCCAAGGTATCTGCTGCGATAGGAAAAGAAAATATCATAGTAAGGCCATATGAAAAAGAGCAGTTTGAAGGCGGCAATCTGATCATGGACTTTCTGGGATGTTGCAATCTTAAGATGACTGATGATTTTATTACGCCTGATCGCTCGTTTAATCCGAGTATCACGGATATTATTGTTGAAGGCAAGATGTATATGAACAGAGTCGGTTTATATACGCAGCTTGATATAGGAATATCAACCTGGCTGTTTGCAATCCAAGACGAACTGAAAAAAGAGGGCAAGCTCAAAAAAAGAACCGGTTTTACCTATAATAAGAGGCTCTCATTACTAAACAAATATGCCGAAGGGAATGCGAATGTAGCAAGGCAGTATTTGGGAAGGCAAGACGGAAAACTGTTTCTTAATGAAGAAATATCTACAGCCGATATGCCAAGGAAATTTTTAAGCATAGAGATAAAGGATTTTTATAGAAGAATAAATAAAATAAACGAAAATCGTTCATCATATCTGTTTGACCCTAAGGATATGAAACAGATATTGGACGAGGCGTATGGATTGTTTGTTGAAGAAAGAGGCCTGGTGGCAAGAATAAAAGGGAGAATATTAAGAGCCAAAAAGCGTATTTCAAAATGATGAACAAATGATAGCAAAATAGCCTAAATACGTTGATTTTTAGGCGACGAATGTGCTAGAATATTATCGAGTTTTTATACTTTTTTAGCAGACTTAACAAGCAAATCAGAATTGATTTGCCTGTTAACTTATTTTACGGACAGAGGATATCATATGAAGAACAGAATTGTAATAGCGTTAGGACATGATGCACTCGGAACCACGCTTCCGGAGCAGCAGTTGGCTACGCGCAGTGCAGCTAAGACTATTGCCGATTTCGTTGAGAGAGGCTTTCAGGTAGCCGTTACACACAGTAACGGACCGCAGGTTGGTATGATACATACTGCGATGTCGGAATTTTGCAGGCTCTATCCTGAATATACGGTTGCGCCTACAAGCGTATGCTCGGCGATGAGTCAGGGATATATAGGCTATGATCTTCAAAATGCAATCAGGACCGAGCTTATAGCAAGAGGCATTTATAAGACGGTATCGACTATACTTACTCAGGTCGTGGTAGATCCATATGATGATGCATTTTATGAACCTACCAAGATTATCGGCAGACTTATGAACAAAGAGGATGCGGAGCTTGAAGAAAAGAAGGGTAATCACGTAGTTGCGCAAGAAGGTGGATATCGCCGTATAGTGGCAGCGCCCAAGCCGATTGATATAGTGGAGATTGACGCAATAAGAGCGCTGATTAATGATAATCAGGTTGTAATAGCCTGTGGCGGAGGCGGAATACCGGTTCTAAAACAGGACAACAGGTTAAAGGGAGCAAGCGCTGTAATTGAAAAGGATCTTGCAGCAGGCGTACTTGCCGACGAGCTTGACGCTGATACATTTATGATGCTTACCCTTAATGAAAAGGTTTGCATAGATTATGGCACAAACAGGGAGACGGCCATTGATACTATGAAAAAATCCGAAGCCGAAAGGTACATAGGGGAGGGGCAGTTTGAAAAGGGAACCATGCTGCCTAAGATAGAAGCCGGATTGCAGTTTATAGGTGATTCGGCAATCAGAAAGGTCATAATCACCAATATGGCAAAGGCGATAGATGCTCTTGAGGGCGACGCCGGTACCACCATAGTTAAATAAGCCGATTAGGGAGCGAGACTTGAATTAGTAACAAGTGTTCTATTCTTAAATGAGCCAGGTAGCTCATATGGGAGAAATTGTATGAAACTAAATATGTTTAAGAGGGTATTATCAAGTGTTGTAATCATGATGCTTATGTTTGGCATTGTGTTTGCAAATGCTACCTATGAACATGTCGCCGTAAAGGCGGCAACAAAGTCTGATTCTGCGTCAAAGACTGTTATAGTCTTAGACCCGGGACATGACTCGACGCATGAAGGTTCTACGGCAAACTCATTATCGGAATCTGCGCTTGCGCTTAAGATTGCAAATTATTGCAAGGAAGAACTTTTGCAGTATGAAGGTGTTGAGGTCTACATGAGCAGAGAATCGGCAGCGTGTCCTCACAAGGGCACGACGAGCGGTCAATGCAACAGTGCCAGGGTTGACTATGCGGCATCTGTAAAAGCTGATTATTATGTATCGTTTCATTTAAATGAGAATTCCAGCGTGGGCGCTAACGGAGCAGAAGTATTTTACCCTAATACTAACGGCAATGCTGCCGTCTCAGCTAAGGGCAAGACTTTAGCCGGTGCCATCGAAGATAAGCTGGCCGCGCTTGGACTTAAGAAAAGGGGCATCTCTACCCGGGATTCTTTAGTATACAAGTTTGACGACGGTACGCCAAAAGATTATTATGGCGTAATCAGGTGGGCAAAGGATTATTCGATTGCGGGAATTATCATAGAGCATTGTTTCCAGTCAAATACATCTGACGTTAGCAAATATCTTTCAACAAACGCTAAACTTAAAAGCTTAGGCGTAGCCGATGCAAATGGCATAGTAGATGCACTGGGTCTTACAAAGGCTGCGGTTACTACTTCGGTCAGTGCACCCCAAGCGCCTGTAATATCTACGCTTTATGCTACCAATACGCCCAAAGTTAAGATCGCTTGGGATAAGATTTCGGGCGCAGATGGTTATATTGTTTACAGAAGTACATCTAAGAGTAGTGGATTTAAGAAAATCAAAAAGATTAAATCACAGACTACCAATTCTTATACAGATGCTTCAGTATCAAGCGCTGCGACATACTACTACAAGGTTAAGGCATATGTAAATGACGCTGATGGAAACGCCGTAAAGAGTAAGGCTTCAGCGGCCCAGAGTGTCGATGTTATGAGCATACCCGTTATTACAGGAACTAATCTTGCAAGTAACGGAATTAAATTAAAATGGGATAAAGTCGAAGGTGCTACCGGATACATTATATATGCATCCGATACCAGGGACGGCACTTACACCAGAATCAAAAAGATTAATTCGGCCGATAAACTCAAATACAACGATAAAACGCTTGCGGACGGTCAAATTCGCTACTATAAGATAAGAGCATATGATAAACAACTCGGTAAGACTGTTAAGAGTAAAGCGTCTGATTCGTGGTTGGAGATTGGCGGATTTTATACGGTCATAGGCGAGTCCAATGCTACGGTTGATGACATGGTCGCTTATTTTAAAAACAGCGGCGCCACATATCCGAAATCCACATACAAAAAATACGGAGCAGCGACTCTTAAAAAATTCTGTAAGATAGTTTACGATGAGGCTACGGCTGAGGGCGTAAGAAGTGAGGTTGTATTTGCGCAGATTTGCTGTGAAACGGGATTCTTAAAATTTGGAGGGTCGGTAAAAGCGAAGCAGTGCAACTTCGGAGGGCTTGGAGCTGTGGCGGGTTCAAAATCAACAGTAGCGACATTTGCTGATGTTCAGACCGGAATCAGGGCACAGGTTCAGCACCTTAAGGCGTATGGCAATAAAAAAGCCCTTGTTAATGAAGTTGTAGACGGCAGATTCAGCTATGTGAGTAGAGGAAGCGCCAAATATATAGAATACCTTTCGATACCCAATAATCCCAGTGGTGTCGGGTGGGCGACAAATACTCGTTATGGCACAACCCTTCTTACAGCAATAAAAGCAATGTGTAAATAAATTATAATAAGGAAGCTAATATGTGCGGGAAGTTTTTTAGAAGGACAATAATAGCGTTGATTATAGCGGCAGGGCTGATTACTCAGCCACTTGCCGCTTATTGTGATACTGAGGATACAGTATCTTCTGATGAGACACACGGCAGTACTCAATCTGAAGATGAGAGCGTATCCGAAGATACTAATGAAGATTCTGCAAAAGATACCACCGAAGATACTGCATCGCAAAATACGGAAGTTGTGGTAAATATATCGCTTACGGACGGGGGCAATGTCGGAGCTGATATTAACGAGGCAATATATAATGCATCATGCCTTGCATCCGAAAACGTAACCTATAGGGTGGTAGTACCTGCAGGAAGTTATTATTTAGAAGAGGCAATTTGCCTGTATTCAAATGTTACGCTTGATCTTAGCAGCGGCGTAGTGTTAAACGGCAAAATCAAAAAAGGATACCTGATCTATACGTTGTCTCCAAGTGAGCTCAATTCAGAACAGGCAGCCGGATACGGCGGCATTGAGAATGCGACAATTATTGGAGGCACATTTTACGGTAATGAAAACAAAAGTGGAATCATGGTTGCCGGACACGGTAAGAATATTACATTAAACGGATGTGTATTTTATGCCGGTGAAAGTAAGCATATGCTCGAAGTTGCAGCGGTAGACGGATTCAATGTATTAAACTGCACCTTTAGGGATTTAGACAGAATAGGCTCTTATACAGAGCAGCAGGAAGCTCTTCAGCTTGATGTATCCTGCTCTTCAGGAGCGCTCTCTGCCGTATATAACGACGGTACAGAATTAAAAAATGTGGTTATAGACGGATGCACATTTATGAATATGCCTTGTGCCATCGGATCACATTCTGTGCTGGTAGGCTCCTATATAACAGGAGTTACGATTACCAATAATACTTTTAAAAATATTGAGGAAGAATGCGTCAAGACTCTTAATTATGCAAACTGCGATATTACAGGAAATACTATGACCAACTGCGGAGCCGGCGTGCTTATTCAGCATATGAAGAATATCAGCTCGGCAGGGTGGTTCTCATCTTCATTTGATGGAGAGGTGCCGTTTTATGGACAGACGCTTTCAAATCTTAATATCAATATCAAGAATAACAAAATCACGGTTAAATACTTTAAAAATGAAGTCGTAGGAGACATGGCGGCGATCAAGGTAAAGGGATACGAACTTGAATCATCATTTTACGGAACTGACGGAATATTAATCTCTTCGGGCAACTATCCTGTAAGTGGCGTGACTATTACCGGAAATAAAATTACAACCGCAGGCTACGGAGTGCGCATATCTAACGGACGTAATGTTACGGTATCCTCTAACAAGATAGTTATGTCTCCAAGCGGCTATTGCTCTAAGACATATAGCGGAATCAGAGTTGATAGTGCATCTAAGAGCGTATCCATAACATCAAATACCGTATCTGGTTTTGACTCATCTGCCGTTTTGGTAAGAGATTCATCTTCGGTAAAATCGATAAGCTCAAATAAACTCAAGAATTTTGACTCTTATGGCATTTTAGTTATGGACTCAAGCACCATAAGCGGCAATATTTCATCAAATACCATTAAGTCGGGAGATCTAAGCGGTATCTATATAAAAGACGGATCAAAGGTTAGCGGAAGCATTTATAAGAACAAGATAAGCTCTGTAGGACGGCACGGAATCGCAATTACGACCAGTTCTAAATGCTCTTCGGTATCCACTAACACAGTGTCGGCTAAATGGGGCAGTGCGTTGTATATTAAAAACGTAAAAAGCACCATAAGCTTAAAATCCAACAGTTTAAAGTCATCTTATGCAACAGCGGTAAATGTTGGAGAGATGTCTAAAAAGTATGTGATTTATGTATCATCTAATACGGTAAAGGGAAATAATTCATCGGATGGAATATACGTTGCAAATGCAGCTGCAGAGATAAAGCAAAATAAGATTAGCGGATCGGATGATGCAATAAAGCTTAAATCCGGAGTCAAGGCAAGTGTCTCATCCAATAAGCTTACCGGAAACAAATATAACGGAATTGCCGTAGTTGGCAAATCTTCAAGCACGCTTTATAAGACTTCGCTTGGCATTAGCGGATTTTCCAAGAGCACAAAGGATAAGATACTATCTAAAAAACTAATTAAAAAAATTAAGAAAAAAACGATTATAAAAAAGAAATTCAAGGTTACAAAGCTTAGAAAATACCTCGTAAGCTGGGATGAGCTTGAGGAGGCTGACGGATATGAGGTAAGTTATTCCAAAACAAGCTCTATGACGGATGCAAAGACTTTTACCACAAACAATACATCAGTTGCGCTGACTAAGCTTGGAAGCGTATCAGATACTGTCTATGTTCGAGTGAGAGCATATTACAAAATAGGAGATATAACGGTTTATGGCGGATATACATCCGTTATAAAGGCTAAGATTAAGGCCGACAAGAAGGTTAAAGGACATATGACGGTTAAGAAATACAGATAATAAGACGATATTAACATCAGATGAGATAGTTCATCTGATGTTTTTATTCTTTATTTGACATTAGTGTTTTAGAGCTAATCCCGGCAACAAAAGGAGGCTTAGATGTCATCATTTTTATCAATAACCGGACCTACAAATTACAAAACGGATTATTTTATGAGGATGTTTTACTCTGATGACAGAACTCTTAGGAGCACTACAGCCGGTGGACGTGCGTCTAAAAGTGACAGCAGTTTGGCTCTGGCTGATACGATAGCTTTGAAAAAAGCAGTCAAGCAAATAGATAATAGCCTTAATAAAGACGATAAGAATTCTCTTGTAGAAGTATCTGCTTTGGTAAATACCTATAACAACATGATAGAGTCCACACATAACAAGAACTCACAGGAATTTTCAAAGCTTCAAAAAAAGGTCGACAGCCTTCTTAATAAATATAAAGATGAACTCGATAAAATGGGTCTTAGCAAATCCGATGGCGGAGCGCTTGAGTTTAATAAGACCAGGTTTTCAAATACAGATATAGATCAGCTGAAAGATCTGTTTTCCTCTAAGAGTAAATTTGGAAGCGAACTTAAAAAATACGTTGGAAAGATGGCGCAGGAAGCTTACAATTATAATAGTTTGATTGATTTGAAATTATAAGATTTTACTTTTTGTTTTTCTTTCTCTTTCTCCTTTATACAAGAACGCAGGTACGAATTCGTACCTGCGTTTTTGTAAGGATATAAAAATGAAAAAAATAAAAATTTTGGTTGTCTAATCAATGGAAATTCCGAGCTTATTAAAGAGAAGCTCGCAAGATCCAAGCTCTAAAAGCATAACCATGCTGCTCTTTATAGCTGTACCTTGAATAATAAGGTGCTCGTCGATATATAATACCTTGTTGCCGGCATTGGCAAGTGTCTCATAAGCTTGAGTAAGCATATTGCCGACTGTATCGACCTTCACCGTCGGAGGTGAAATGTTGATATAGGTACTGGTCATAAGTGCTATAGAGTTCACATAAGCGGCAGTGGTGATATTGCCTGTCTCTTGAAGAACCGAATAATCCATTTCGTTAAGTTCGTTAAGATCATCAAGTTCTCTGGCATAAAAAGTGTTAATGAGCGAGTTGGCGAAATCTTTCTCGAGAACCTGAAGCATCCTTCCGTTAAGGTCACCTTCAAAATCTATAGAAATCTCCATAGCCTCTAAATCCTTGCCGCCAAGAATCTCGGTAGCTTTATCATAATCAAGTATGAAAATTCTAGGTATCTCTATATCAACAACCTTGTTCAGAAGAGTTGCAAGGGCGGTAGCCGCATTCCCGGATCCGATATTGCCAATCTCTGTAAGAACGTCTAAATGCATCACATTAAGTTGATCCAAAGAATCTATTGCCATAATACTCCTCCTCGTCATCTGTTCAAAAGAACAGTTGATATCATATTCAGTATTATAGCATATCTAAAGCGAAAAAAAATAAATTTTTGAGAATTTTGCTATGGTTGTTTTAAAGGACTCTTTTTGATATAATATTTTCGTTTGTAATTAATGAAGTTTCAGGAGTTGTCAGGATATGAGCAAAGAGTTAGCAAAGACTTACGATCCCAAACAGATAGAGGATCGCATTTATAAAAATTGGGAAGAAAAGAAATATTTTCACGCAGAGGTAGATAAGAGCAAGAAACCGTTTACCATAGTTATGCCGCCCCCAAATATCACAGGGCAGCTTCATATGGGTCACGCGCTTGATAATACTTTGCAGGATATACTCATAAGATACAAAAGGATGCAGGGATATAATGCGCTCTGGCAGCCGGGATGCGACCATGCATCAATAGCAACGGAAGTTAAGATTATAGATAAGCTCAAAGAAGAAGGCACGAGCAAAGAAGAACTCGGCAGAGAGAAGTTTTTAGAGCGTGCATGGCAGTGGAAGGAAGAGTATGGCGGCAGAATAGTAAGCCAGCTCAAGAAAATAGGTTCTTCAGCCGATTGGGACAGAGAGCGTTTTACAATGGATGAAGGATGCTCCCGCGCGGTCGAGAAGGTGTTTATAAAGCTTTTTGAAGACGGCTATATATACAAGGGTAACAGAATAATAAACTGGTGTCCGGTGTGTAAGACTTCGATTTCCGATGCAGAAGTAGAGCACGTAGAGCAGCACGGACATTTTTGGCATATTAATTACCCGGTCAAAGGGGAAGAAGGCCGTTTTGTAGAAATTGCTACTACAAGACCGGAGACGCTCCTTGGCGATACGGCTGTTGCTGTTAATCCTGATGATGAGAGATATAAAGATATCATAGGAAAGACCTTGATCCTGCCTTTGGTTGGACGCGAGATTCCCGTAATCGCAGATGAATACGTTGACAAAGAGTTTGGAACCGGATGCGTAAAGATTACTCCGGCACACGATCCTAACGATTTTGAGGTGGGAAGCAGACATAACTTAGAGATTATAAATGTTCTTAACGATGATGCCACGATTAACGAAAATGGCGGCAAGTATCAGGGAATGGATCGATATGAGGCAAGGCGTGCCATGGTTAGTGACCTTGAAGAGCTGGGACTGCTTGTCAAAGTTGTAGATCACGACCACAATGTCGGGACACATGACAGATGCTCGACAACGGTTGAGCCTATGGCAAAGCAGCAATGGTTTGTTGCCATGAAAGAGCTTGCAAAGCCGGCGATAGAGGCTATAGATAACGGTGATCTTACATTTGTTCCGAAGAACTTTGATAAGACATACCTGCATTGGCTTAGCGGCATCAGAGACTGGTGCATATCAAGACAGCTTTGGTGGGGACATAGAATTCCGGCATACTATTGCAAGGATTGTAATCACATGGTAGTGGCTTCTAAAGAAGAAGCGCCGCATAGTTGTCCTAAATGCGGATCTGAAAATATATACCAGGATCCGGATACGCTTGATACATGGTTTTCATCTGCACTTTGGCCGTTTTCAACACTCGGATGGCCTGATGAGACAGAAGATCTTGAATACTTCTATCCTACAAATGTGCTTGTAACAGGATACGATATCATATTCTTCTGGGTTATCAGAATGGTATTTTCGGGATATGCGCATACCGGAAAGAGTCCATTTAACACAGTGCTTATTCATGGACTTGTAAGAGATGATCAGGGACGCAAGATGAGCAAGTCACTCGGAAACGGAATAGATCCGCTTGAGATTATAGATAAATACGGAGCAGACGCTCTAAGACTTACTCTTGTTACCGGTAATGCACCCGGACACGATATGCGTTTTTATTGGGACAGAGTAGAAACAAGCCGTAATTTTGCCAACAAGGTATGGAATGCTTCCAGATTTATAATGATGAATTTGGGAGAGGATAAGATAGACAGACCTTCCAAAGACGAACTTAAGATGGCTGACAGATGGATATTATCAAAGGTTAATCAGCTATCAGCCGAAGTTACGGAGAACATGGACAAGTTTGAGCTGGGTATTGCGCTCCAAAAGGTTTATGATTTCATATGGGATGAGTTCTGCGATTGGTATATAGAGATAGTAAAGCCGAGGCTTTATGCAAAAGATGAAGATAAGGTATCTGCAAATGCGGCGCTGTGGACATTAAAGGAGACATTAACACGTGCGCTTAAGATGCTCCATCCGTTTATGCCCTTCCTTACAGAAGAGATTTTCCTGGCGCTCTGGCCCGGGGAAGAGAGCATTATGATCAGCAGCTGGCCTACATATAATGAAGATGAGAATTATCCCAGGGAAGTAGAGATACTCTCTCAGATTAAAGATATGGTAAAGGCAATCAGAGCTCGCCGATTAGAGATGAATGTGCCGCCTTCAAAGAAGACGAGGGTATATATTGTCTGCAACAATGAAGAAGATGCTGCGATTTTTGAAAAAGCCAAAGGCAGCTATGCTCATATCGTAAGGGCATCTGAGGTAATCATTCAGACAGACAAGATGGGAATTGATGACAGTGCAATCTCTATTGTATGCCTAAGGTGCGTAGTCTATATTCCTTTAGAAGAGCTTGTTGATATTGCTGCAGAAAAAGAAAGGCTCACAAAAGAAATAACTCGCCTTGAGGGTGAAATAAAGCGTTGTAACGGTATGCTTTCCAATGAAAAATTCTTAGCGAAAGCACCCGAGAAAAAAGTTAACGAAGAAAAAGAAAAGCTTGCAAAATACGAGCAGATGTTAAGCCAGGTTAAGTTGCAGCTTGAGCAGTTATAAGGAGAATGATATGGAGAACCTAATTATACCAAAGGATTATGTCTCGCCGTTAGATATTCATGAGACTCAAATAGCAATCAAAAAGGTAAAGGATACATTTCAGGGAAGACTTGCTACTTATATGAATCTTACGCGTGTTACAGCGCCTCTTTTTGTAGATCCTACATCCGGACTTAATGATAACCTAAACGGTGTAGAGCGCCCGGTTGCATTTGATATAAAAGAGCAGAACAAAGAAGCAGAGGTTGTACATTCACTCGCAAAATGGAAGCGTTTTGCACTTAAGAAGTACGGATTTAAAGAGGGCGAAGGCCTCTATACTGATATGAATGCCATAAGAAGAGATGAGATTACCGATAATATTCATTCGATTTTTGTGGATCAGTGGGATTGGGAAAAGGTAATCAATAAAAAAGACCGCACAAGAGCGACTTTTGAAGATGCAGTAAGATCAGTATACAAAGCGCTTCGCAAAACCGAGAAGGCTATGGCCATAGAATATGACTATATTCATGAAATTTTGCCTGAGGATATATTCTTTATCACGAGCCAGGAACTTGAGGATATGTATCCCGAGTTAGAGCCCAGACAAAGAGAAAAGAAAATAGCAAAAGAAAAGGGCGCAGTATGCGTAATGCAGATTGGTGGGGTGTTAGCATCCGGACAAAGGCATGACGGACGTGCACCGGACTATGATGATTGGTCTCTTAACGGAGATATTATCGTATACTTCCCCGTTCTTGATATAGGACTTGAGCTTTCATCAATGGGAATCAGGGTAGATAAGGATGCGCTGATCGCTCAGCTTGAGGAAGCCGGATGCCCCGAAAGAAAAGAGCTTTACTTCCAGAAAGCTATAATAAATGAAGAACTTCCGTTTACAATCGGAGGCGGCATAGGACAGTCAAGGATTTGTATGTTCTTCTTGCGTAAGGCACATATTGGAGAAGTGCAGTGTTCATTATGGCCGGATGGGGTAGTCTCAGAAGGCAGAAGAGGCGGAATGATATTCTTATAAAATTTAACTCAGTCGGAGAAATCCCCCACCTCACTAAGCGTTAGCGTAGGTGGGGGTTATGACAAACTATACTCAGTCGGGGGACCCTAAAGGACTAGGAATGCTAAGCATTCCGTCGCAAGCTCCGACTTAAGTTAAACGCTCTGCGAAGATGCGCACGGATTCGGGTCTGCTGAAGCAGACCCGAATCCGGCGCGCAAGACTCGCGAGCGAGTCTTGACGATAAAAATAAGGGACAGCTTTTTGGCTGTCCCTAATCTTTACAGAATCGTTCTGACTTCTTTAGGTCTATATCCGTTTTTATTAAGAGATTTAATAATCTGATTCTTATGATCTGTGCCGAATGCTTCTAAGGTAATTCTTAGTTCCACAGCTGCATTTCTGTTTGTGGTAACAAACTGATTATGCTCAAGCTTTATGACGTTGCCCTGCTCTTTGGCAATGACGTTTGATACTCTTGAAAGCTCTCCCGGCTTGTCCGGAAGCAGTACGGATACGGTAAATATTCTGTCTCTGAATATCAATCCCTGTTGTACGACTGAGGACATCGTGATGACATCCATATTGCCGCCGCTAAGAACGGATACTATTTTTTTGTCGCGGACTTTAAGATGCTTTAGGGCAGCTACGCTAAGCAGACCCGAATTTTCCACTATAAGCTTGTGATTTTCAACCATGTCAAGGAACGAAGTAATCAGCTCATCGTCTTCTATGGTAATGATATCGTCTATGTTCTTCTGTATATATGGGAAAATGTTTTCGCCCGGAGTCTTAACGGCCGTACCGTCTGCAATAGTATTTATGTCATCAAGCGTTGTAACCTTGCCATTCTTAATCGAAGCCTGCATGCAGGCTGCACCTGCGGGCTCTACGCCTATTACTTTAATCTTTGGGTTGAGCATTTTAGCAAGAGTCGATACCCCTGCAGCCAGGCCGCCGCCACCGATAGGCACTAAGATTATGTCGACAACCGGAAGCTCTTTTATTATTTCCATCGCAATTGTGCCCTGCCCAGTGGCAACATCCAAATCATCAAAAGGATGAATAAACGTATAGCCTTTCTCCTTGGCGAGGGATAGAGCATAATTGTATGAATCGTCGTATACATCGCCCTCTAAGATAACTTCGGCGCCATAGCTTTTGGTGCGATTAACCTTGATAAGAGGCGTTACTGTAGGCATGACTATAGTCGCCTTAGCGCCGCAGCTCTTAGCAGCATAGGATACGCCCTGTGCGTGATTGCCGGCTGAGGCGGTGATAAGCCCTTTGGATTTTTCTTCGTCTGATAAGGTGCTGATCTTATAATATGCGCCGCGAACCTTGTAAGCTCCGGTCAGCTGCAGGTTTTCAGGCTTGAAATAAACCTTGCAGTCAAGCTGATCACTGAAATACTGTGAATAAATAAGTTTTGTTTCTAAAGTTACTTCTTTGACCTTTTCGCAGGCTGCTTCAAATTTGTCTAATGTAAGCATAATGCCTTCCTCGCTTCATTTAGGTAATAAAATAAGCAGGTGAGGGGAATCGAACCCCCGTATTCAGCTTGGGAAGCTGATGTTCTGCCATTGAACTACACCTGCGCAATTAGCACGAGATTGATTATACCACTTACCAACTGCAAAATCTATAGTTAAATATTTCTTGTAACCAAGCTTAAGATGTTATAAAATCAATTTATCTATTAATTTTTAGGAGGTAATTTTTACAATGGCAGATTTCAAATTTGAACCTATGAGAAGCCTTATCTACGTTAACGTAGCTAAGGAGGACTACAGACCTAATCTTCAAAGATGGCTTTACAAGACTCATGTACCGGAGAGTATTTCTCAGTTTGAGCCCTATGTTACTAAATATGCATTTTACCCTTCATTCCCCTGCCCGCCGGAAGGAGACAGATTCGGATATGCAAAGATGCAGCTTACAGAGCATCACTGGCTTGTAAGTGACCTTGATCCCAGACTTGAGATTAAGGCTATGGCAGAGACTTTCCCGCCGGATGTTCTTTTATGGCAGGGCAATCTTCCTGAGGAAGTTGTAGAGGCTATGAAGAAAGGACCGGCTCCGGGAGAAGACGATGGAGATGTCGGAAATGAAGCCAGAAAGGTAGACATACCGGGAGCTAATCCGTTTATCTTCTGTTTCTTACCAATGTGGTGGGAAGAAGATTTAAAAGGAAAGGGCCGCAATATAGAAGACGGTGTAAACTACAGATGGAATGTTGCTTTCGGATTCCCGGATGGAGTTGACAAGGCAGAAGGCGAGAAGTGGCTTAGAGAAGAAGTACTTCCGATCTTTATAAATGCTCCTGAGTGCAACAGAGTACTTCTTAGCCGTGTTAAGAAAGATATTAACGGATGCGCAATGGATTTTGTTATGGAATTCTGGTTCGAGAATCAGTCCGGCTGGTACAAGGTAGCAGTAGAAGATACAGCATCACTTGCAAAGCCGTCATGGGCTGAGCAGGACAAGTTCCCGTTCGTTAAACCATATCACAGAATATGCTCTGCAGCAGTTGCTGATTTTACTATGAGCAACAACTTACAGAACTATCACGGATATATTACTATGAGATAAGATACCTTATATCAAGAAGCCCTCGCCTATGCATTTTGCGTAGGCGGGGGCTTATTATGCATAAAATTATTTATTTCGCAATGAGTGGCAATACGGTGAGATGAAGGAATTTTTCCCGGAAAATGCCGTGGAGTATTTTGTCTCATAATATGGTAAGTGAAATTTGACACTACGTATAGTGCTTGCTTGTAGCATCCTGTCCGTATATAGTGGACAAAATGGAAGAGATGAATAGAATAAAGTGAGTGGATACCAGGCTACAGGTGACATAAATTCGTGGTTCAGGCAGGATGGGGCAGATATTACGATTGACGCATTGGGATTGATATGTTTTGATACGTTATTTCTATGACTTAATGTTGGAATGAAGCAC